>NZ_JAHLRC010000024.1:0-52627 GCF_018919545.1 Citrobacter sp. S46_ASV_140 | reverse complement strand
CGACCGTTTTCAGGATCTCCAGTCCGCCATTGAGCACCTCGACCTTCGGCATGGGTAACGCCAGCACTGTTTTCTTCAGTGCTCGCGCATCCTGACGCGCGGTGTCCGTGCCCATCGTCTGCAACGCCAGAAAACGTTCCACCGTACGCTGGAAATCTTCGCTCAACTGCTGCTGGAAACCTGCCAGCACTTCTGGCTTGATACCCGGCCACTCGTCACGCGCGCTAAAGCAAGGGGAAGACGCCACGGTCACCAGCGCCTGAACACGTTCAGGATGGGTTAACGCCACCTGGCTTGCGACCAGCCCGCCCAGACTCCAGCCAAGCCAGATGGCTTTCTCCGGTGCCTGTTTTACTACCCGCTCAGCCATCTCTTCCAGCGACATTGCGCCGAACCCCTGGCTGCGACCAAATCCCGGTAAGTCGACAAGATGCAGCGTGAAATGCGAACTCAGTTCCTCGCTTATGCAATGCCACACTTGCGCATTCAGTCCCCATCCGTGCAGCAGCACAAGATGGCAATTTCCCGAACCCTGGGTCTGCCACCAGATGTCATTCATCAGTTATTGTTCTCTTTTAGCCTGAAAGGATGCTTCTATGCTAACAGTACCGGGATTGTGCTGGCTATGCCGAATGCCCCTGACGTTAGGGCATTGGGGGATCTGTTCAGTCTGCACACGGGCAACGCATCAGCACGTCAGCCGGTGCCCTCAATGTGGACTCCCTGCCGCACATACCGTCGTTCCCTGCGGGCGCTGTCTGCAAAAACCACCGCCGTGGCAGCGACTGGTTACCGTCAGCGACTATGCTCCGCCGTTGAGTGGGCTTATCCACCAGCTCAAGTTTTCCCGACGTGGCGAAATGGCCCCCGCTCTTTCACGCTTGTTGTTGCTGGAGGTATTACAGGCCCGGCGCGTCAGCGGTCTTCCTCTGCCGGACAGGCTCGTCAGCGTCCCGCTCTGGCAACGCCGGCACTGGCGCAGAGGGTTTAATCAGAGCGACTTACTGTGTCGTCCCCTGGCCCGCTGGCTAGACTGCGACTGGGACAGCCGGGCCATCACGCGGGTTCGGGCAACCGCCACACAGCACCATCTCAGCGCCCGATTACGTAAACGTAACCTGAAAAACGCCTTTCGCCTTGAATTGCCAGTGCAGGGACTCCATATGGTCATTGTGGATGATGTCGTCACTACCGGAAGTACCGTCGCGGAAATCGCGCAGCTGCTTTTACGCAACGGCGCGGCGACTGTCCAGGTATGGTGCCTGTGTCGAACCTTGTAGAGCCTCGATGATGGGCGTATTATAACCAAGTAAAATAGTCAACTATTAGGCCATTACTATGATCCATATTTCCGATGCTGCACAAGCGCACTTTGCCAAACTGCTGGCAAATCAGGAAGAAGGGACACAAATCCGCGTATTTGTGATTAATCCCGGCACGCCTAACGCTGAATGCGGCGTTTCTTATTGTCCGCCGGACGCCGTGGAAGCAACCGACACCGCCATTAAATTTGACCTGCTGACCGCATATGTTGATGAACTGAGCGCACCGTATCTGGAAGATGCAGAAATCGATTTCGTTACCGACCAGTTAGGCTCCCAGCTGACCCTGAAAGCACCAAACGCCAAAATGCGTAAAGTTGCCGATGATGCGCCGCTGATGGAACGCGTGGAGTACATGCTGCAATCGCAGATCAACCCACAGCTGGCAGGTCATGGTGGCCGCGTCTCCCTGATGGAAATCACCGATGAAGGCTACGCTATTCTGCAGTTTGGCGGCGGATGTAACGGCTGTTCAATGGTGGATGTAACGCTGAAAGAAGGTATCGAGAAGCAGCTGCTGGCTGAATTCCCTGAACTGAAAGGCGTTCGCGATTTAACCGAACACCAGCGCGGCGAGCACTCTTACTACTAACGCCTCAACCTGTAGAATCTCCGTAGGCCCGTTAAGACGCATCCGCGCCGCCATCGGGCATTGATGCCGGATGGCAGCGTAATCGCTTTATCCGGCCTACAACCTTGCATTTCTCCGCATATTTCCTGCAACAATCCCCCTCATAATTTGACCAGCCTCTCATAATTTAAATTTTGCCTGCCCAGGTGATTTTCAAGCGCCGTATGTTACCCGTATCATTCTCATCAGCACCTAACACACACATAACAGCCAGCTAAACTGATTAGTTTTGAAGGCAACCAGCATTGGTGCTGAGAATGCTCTGTTCCCGGTCGGGACAATCGGAATTTGTCATCTAAACACTGACGTTACCCATAACAAAGTAAAGGCCAGGTAAATCATGCCATTAGTCATCGTTGCTATCGGTGTAATCTTGTTACTCCTCCTGATGATCCGTTTCAAAATGAACGGTTTCATCGCTCTCGTCCTGGTGGCGCTTGCTGTCGGATTGATGCAAGGGATGCCACTGGATAAAGTCATCGGTTCGATTAAAGCCGGCGTCGGCGGAACCCTTGGCAGCCTCGCCCTGATTATGGGTTTTGGCGCCATGCTGGGCAAAATGCTGGCGGACTGCGGCGGCGCACAGCGCATCGCAACCACCCTGATTGCTAAATTCGGCAAAAAACATATTCAATGGGCGGTGGTATTAACCGGCTTCACCGTCGGTTTTGCCCTGTTCTACGAAGTCGGCTTCGTGCTGATGCTGCCGCTGGTGTTCACCATCGCCGCTGCTGCCAACATCCCGCTGCTGTATGTTGGCGTGCCGATGGCTGCAGCGCTGTCCGTAACTCATGGCTTCCTGCCGCCGCACCCAGGTCCGACCGCTATTGCCACCATTTTCCATGCAGATATGGGTAAAACCCTGCTGTTTGGTACGATTCTGGCAATCCCGACCGTTATTCTCGCCGGTCCGGTGTACGCTCGCTTCCTGAAAGGCATCGATAAGCCAATCCCGGAAGGTCTGTACAGCGCGAAAACGTTTACCGAAGAAGAGATGCCTGGCTTTGGGGTCAGCGTCTGGACCTCTCTGGTACCGGTTATCCTGATGGCAATGCGCGCCGTGGCGGAGATGATTCTGCCAAAAGGCCACGCTTTCCTGACGGTGGCAGAATTCCTGGGTGACCCGGTTATGGCAACGCTTATCGCGGTGCTGATTGCGATGTTCACTTTTGGTCTGAACCGCGGACGTTCGATGGATCAGATCAACGACACGCTGGTGTCCTCCATCAAAATCATCGCGATGATGCTGTTGATCATCGGTGGTGGCGGTGCCTTCAAACAGGTCCTGGTGGATAGCGGCGTGGACAAGTACATCGCGTCAATGATGCACGGTTCAAACGTTTCTCCGCTGCTGATGGCATGGTCTATCGCTGCGGTACTGCGTATCGCACTGGGCTCCGCAACCGTTGCAGCGATCACCGCTGGTGGGATTGTGGCACCGCTGATTGCAACGACCGGCGTAAGCCCTGAGCTAATGGTTATTGCGGTTGGTTCCGGTTCCGTCATTTTCTCCCACGTGAACGATCCGGGCTTCTGGCTGTTCAAGGAGTACTTCAACTTGACCATCGGTGAAACCATCAAGTCATGGTCAATGCTGGAAACCATTATCTCCGTCTGCGGTCTGGTAGGGTGTCTGCTGCTGGGTATGGTGGTCTGATATAACTGTGCCGGGTGGCGCTTCGCTTACCCGGCCTACCTGCTATCACCCTAAAAAAGCCGGGGAAATCCCCGGCTTTTTTACTTCTTCTTCGCGGCCGCTTTTCGGCGCTTATCCAAATCCTTAATCAGCTTGTTCACACCGTCATCGGCAAACATCTGCTCCAGCGTGGCGGTGAGCTTACGCCGCCAGTTTTTGTACTGGTCGCTGGTCCCCGGAATATTGACGGGCTCAGCCATATCCAGCCAGTCTTCCGGTTGCAGGCCCAACAGCGCACTGTTGCTGTCAGCGATGTAGCGTTGCATGCCGCGATTAAGAATCGGCGTCATCGACATCAGTGACGCCTTGTGACCAGCACGTTTTGGCAGGCACCCGTATTTGTGCAGCGCGTCCAGCAGCCCCTGTTTCGCCAGTTCTCTGTCCTGATACAACCCACGCAGCACGACTTCATCCGGGTACAGCCCCAGCGCCTTACCCAGCGTCAGATCGCCGCTATCCCAATAACCTTTAAGCGTAGGAAGGTCATGCGTCGCCGCGACTGCCATTGATTGTTCCGGGTACGCTTTCGGCGCGCGGAAATTTTTCTCATGGTCATTCTCAAAATAAAGCACTTTGTAGGAGTACACGCCGCTGTCACGCAGCTTGCTGACGATCTCTACCGGCACAGTCCCCAGATCTTCACCAATTACCATGCAGTGATGACGTTTACTTTCCAGCGCCAGAATTGAAAGCAGATCGTCGACCGGATAATGCACGTAGGCGCCGTGATCGGCAGTTTCACCGTAAGGGATCCACCACAGACGCAGCATCGACATAACATGGTCGATACGCAACGCACCGCAGTTCTGCATATTGGCACGCAGCAGTTCGATAAACGGTTCGTAAGCGCGTGCCGTGATGATATGCGGATCCATCGGCGGCAATCCCCAGTTTTGCCCGAGCGGACCGAGAATATCCGGCGGTGCGCCAACCGAGGCTTTCAGGCAATACAACTCGCGGTCGCACCAGGTTTCCGCCCCGCCTTCGGCCACGCCGACAGCCAGATCGCGATATAATCCAATCGGCATCGCAAAGCCCTGGCTGGTTTTCCAGCAATCAGCAAACTGGGTATACGCCAGCCACTGCAACCACAGGTAGAAATCCACTTCATCACGATGCTCTTCGCAAAAGCGTTTTACCTCTGGCGAATCCACCGACTGGAAAGCTTGCGGCCACACCGGCCAGCCCCAGCGCAGTGCGTCCTCTTTCACCTGATGCGCATGCAGCGCGTCAAAGGCCGCCTGCCAGTACAGGCTATCCCCTCCCTGAATCACAAACTGACGAAATGCCGCCATCTGCTCATCGTCACGTGCAGAGAAGCTTTTCCACGCCATACGCAGCGCTGTCATCTTCAATGCGGTAACGGCAGAATAATCAACCCACTCGGTATCACGCGCGCGTTGCAGAGCTTGCTGAGTCGCGGGTTTCTGCCACCAGGCCTGCGCCTCTTTACTCAGGCGAAAATCGTCTACTGCGTTCACATCAATATAAATAACGTTCAACCAGCGGCGTGACGACGGGCTGTACGGACTGGCACTCTCCGGGTTCGCCGGATACAGCGCGTGAATCGGATTCAGGCCAATAAAAGCGCCGCCGCGTTGCGCCACCTCCACCAGCATGGCACGGAGATCGCCAAAGTCGCCAATCCCCCAGTTTTTTTCTGAACGCAGGGTATAGAGCTGAACGCATGCGCCCCACAGCTTCTGCCCGGCTAATAGAGCCTGCGGCTCATAGCAGCGTTTCGGCGCGACGATGATGCGGCAATGGGTACGCAACTCCCCTTGGGTGAGGGTAAGCGTGTGATACCCTTCCGGCAGCTTCGCCGGAAGGTTGAACGATTTACCGCCGACGGCATGTCCTTTGTGCTGCACGCCCTCTTCGGTGGTCAGCAGCCAGGTAAACTCTCCGCGTCCCTCAACTGCCAGCGGCATTTTCTTACCAGCGGTATAAACCATGACATTCGGCACCGGGGTCACCGCCACCTGAGCGGTGGCGGTGGAGCGATGCATAGCGTCAAGCAAACGCCGCTTGGTTTCGACGCCAATAGACTGCGGTTTACCGTGGGCATTAATGTAATTGGGGCTGATCCCCGCCGCCAACGCGGCATTATCCAGACGTTTGCTTTCCATCGCGATTCCTTAACGTTTCGCCTGCCAGATACGAGTCTGATAATCGCGGATGGAGCGATCCGAACTGAACATGCCGCAACGCGCGGTATTCAGAATCGCCGCCCGGGTCCAGGCTTCCTGGTCACGATACAACACGTCAACCTGCTTCTGGGCTTCAACGTAGGCCGCGAAGTCCGCCATTACCAGATACGGGTCACCGCCCTGCTTGCCGATACTGTGCAGCATCTGGTCGAAGGCATGTTTATCGCCGTCGCTGTACTTCCCGCTTTCCAGCTCTTTCAGAACAGCATCCAGCACTTTATCTTTCTTACGCCATTTCACCGGGTCGTACCCATTGGCCTTGAGCGCCTTCACCTCTTCCACGGTATGACCAAAGATAAAGATATTCTCGTCACCTACCTTCTCGGCGATTTCGACGTTTGCACCATCCAGCGTACCGACGGTTAACGCACCGTTCAGCGCCAGCTTCATGTTACCGGTGCCGGAAGCCTCTTTCCCTGCGGTGGAGATTTGCTCAGAGATATCTGCCGCCGGGATCAGCATTTCCGCCGCCGAGACACAATAATCCGGCAGGAAAACGACCTTCAGCTTGTCGCCCACCTGCGGGTCGTTATTGATGGTTTCTGCAACCTTGTTAATGGCAAAGATGATATTTTTCGCCAGGTAGTAACCCGGAGCGGCTTTCGCGCCAAACAGGAATACGCGCGGCACGCGATCGGCCTGCGGGGTCTCTCGAATTTCTTTGTACAACGCCAGAATATGCAGCAAGTTGAGGTGCTGACGCTTGTACTCATGCAGGCGTTTAATCTGAATATCAAAGAGAGCGTTAGTCGTTATCTCAATACCGGTACGCGCTTTAATAAACTTCACCAGACGCGCTTTGTTCGCCAGCTTGATGTCACGATACTGCTGACGAAACTTCGCGTCGTCGGCGTATTTTTCCAGGTTAATCAACTGATCGAGGTCGTTGGCCCACTCTTTTTTCAGCGATTTATCCAGCAGCGCGGCAAGTGCCGGGTTGCACTGCTTAATCCAGCGACGCGGAGTAATCCCGTTAGTGACGTTATGGAATTTGTTCGGCCAGAGCTGATGATATTCCGGGAACAGATCCTTCACCACCAAATCGGAGTGCAGCGCCGCCACGCCGTTAACCGCAAAGCCGCTGACCACACACATGTTGGCCATACGCACCTGTTTGTTATGCACCACCGCCAGCTTCGCCCAAACTTCAGCATCACCCGGCCAGGTTTTATCGACCAGCTTCTTAAAGCGGTCGTTAATCTCTTTGATGATTTGCATATGGCGCGGCAGTAGTGCTTTCACCAGCTTCTCGTCCCAGCACTCCAGCGCCTCTGGCATCAAAGTGTGGTTGGTATAAGCAAAGGTCTTACTGGTAATAGCCCACGCATCGTCCCAGCTCATCTGGTGCTCATCAATCAACACACGCAGTAACTCAGGAATGGCGATGGTCGGGTGAGTATCGTTGAGCTGAATCACCTCAAAATCAGCCAGCTCATGCAGTTTACGCCCTGCCAGATGATGGCGGCGCAGAATGTCAGCTACGGAGCAAGCGCACTGGAAGTATTGCTGCATCAGGCGCAGCTTTTTACCCGCGGTGTGGTTGTCGTTCGGGTACAGCACTTTGGTCAGTTTTTCAGCGTCGATGCCCTGCTGCTCTGCGCGCAGGAAATCGCCGTCATTAAATTTGGTCAGGTTAAACGGATGCGCGTGGCTGGCCTGCCACAGACGCAGCGGTTGCGCCACGCCGTTACGGTAGCCGAGAACCGGTAGATCCCAGGCCTGGCCGGTGATAACAAACCCCGGCTCCCAGTGCCCTTCTTTGGTGACCTTGCCGCCAATCCCTACTTGCACATCCAGTGCCTCGTTGTGACGGAACCACGGATAGCTGCCGCGATGCCAGTCATCCGGGGCTTCCATCTGCTGCCCATCGGCAAACGACTGACGGAACAGGCCGTACTGGTAGTTGAGACCATAGCCCGTCGCCGATTGACCGACTGTCGCCATCGAATCAAGGAAGCAGGCCGCCAGGCGCCCCAATCCACCGTTACCCAGCGCCGGGTCGATCTCTTCTTCCAGCAGGTCGGTCAGGTTGACGTCATGCGCTTTCAGCTCATCGCTCACCGCCTGATACCAGCCGAGATTGAGTAAGTTGTTGCCGGTCAGACGGCCAATCAAAAACTCCATCGAGATGTAGTTAACATGGCGCTGATTTTTTGCCGGTTTCGCCGCAGGCTGGGCGCTGAGTAACTCAGCCAACGCCCCACTCACTGCCTGCCACCACTGGCGCGACGTCATTTCTTGAGCCGACAGTAAACCGAAGCGCTGCCACTGACGCGTCAGGGCAGCCTGAAATTGATCTTTGTTGAAAGTAGGCTGTGACATAGGGGTTCCAGATCCTTAGGTAATAAAACAACGTTATCGCTAGTTTGCCAGGCTCGTTGTTGACCTTCCTCATCCTGGCACGGATTAGGCAGGGAGGAGGAGCGGGGATGAGCATAAAAGTGTGATCGCTGCCACTTAAAGGGGGTGTTATCGCCCGTAAATTCGCGTAAGTCCGGCATAACGCCCCTGTAATGCCCAACGGACGGCGCATTAATAACAAGAGATAAATCGACAATATCAAATAGAGGGGTGACGATGGGAAACAATCTGTAAACAGAGAAATAGTTTCTAACCTGAAATATCCAAGGTGGATAAGATAATTCACATAAAACTTTTAAGTCGGCCACAAAATTCGGCTCTTTACATTAAGCAACTGAGTAACCTTATAAAAAGGGAGGTATTTTTCGGCTCAGCCAAAATACCGACGGATCCAGTCGCCACGCCTGTTGTGACTCTTTAAAGCAATTAATGTAATAGATGTATAGATTTGTGACATAGTGCAAAATCAGACACACAAAAAGTCCGCTTAGCTTGCATAAAACACTAATCTGGCCGACCTTATATCTATTAATTACGAAGCGCAAAAAAAATCATTTTTCCCCATTTTCACACAGTGAAGTGACTAACTTATGTTGATTCCGTCTAAATTAAGTCGTCCGGTTCGACTCGACCATACGGTGGTTCGTGAGCGCCTGTTGGCTAAACTTTCTGGCGCGAACAATTTCAGGCTTGCCCTGATAACAAGTCCTGCTGGTTATGGAAAAACGACATTGGTTTCACAATGGGCAGCGGGGAAGAACGAATTAGGCTGGTACTCTCTGGATGAAGGCGATAATCAACAAGAGCGCTTTGCCAGCTATCTGATCGCCGCTATCCAGCAGGCAACCGGTGGACACTGCACCACCAGCGAAGCGATGGTGCAAAAGCGCCAATACGCCAGCCTGACGTCACTGTTTGCGCAGCTATTTATTGAACTGGCCGAGTGGCACCGCCCGCTCTACCTGGTAGTGGATGATTATCATCTCATTTCCAATCCGGCAATTCACGAAGCGATGCGTTTCTTCCTGCGTCATCAGCCTGAGAACCTCACGCTGGTCGTGCTGTCGCGCAACCTGCCACAGTTGGGTATTGCCAACCTGCGAGTACGCGATCAGTTGCTGGAGATAGGCAGCCAACAGCTGGCGTTTAACCACCAGGAAGCCAAACAATTTTTCGATCGACGTTTGTCCTCACCTATCGAAGCGGCAGAAAGCAGCCGGATGTGCGATGACGTTGCTGGCTGGGCCACGGCGTTACAGCTGATTGCCCTCTCCGCCCGCCAGAACAACCACTCTGCACACCAGTCCGCACGCCGCCTCGCCGGGATCAACGCCAGCCATTTGTCCGATTATCTGGTTGATGAAGTGCTGGACAGCGTCGACCTCGGCACCCGTCACTTCCTGCTGAAAAGCGCCATTCTGCGCTCAATGAACGACGCACTAATCGTCCGGGTCACCGGGGAAGAAAACGGCCAGATGCGGCTGGAGGAGATTGAGCGCCAGGGATTATTCTTGCAGCGGATGGATGACGTCGGTGAGTGGTTCAGCTACCACCCGCTGTTTGGCAGCTTTTTACGCCAGCGCTGTCAGTGGGAACTGGCAAGCGAACTGCCCGAAATACACCGCGCCGCCGCTGAAAGCTGGATGGCGCAAGGTTTCCCTAGCGAAGCTATCCACCACGCGCTGGCGGCAGGCGACGCCCATATGCTACGCGATATCCTGCTTAACCATGCGTGGGGACTGTTTAACCACAGCGAACTGACATTACTGGAAGAGTCGCTGAAAGCCCTGCCGTGGGAAAGTCTGCTGGAAAATCCGCGTCTGGTTCTGCTGCAAGCCTGGCTGATGCAAAGCCAGCACCGCTACGGCGAGGTTAATACCCTGCTGGCACGCGCTGAGCAGGAAATGAAAGGCGACATGGAACCGACGCTGCACGCCGAATTTAACGCCCTGCGTGCGCAGGTCGCGATTAACGACGGAAATCCTGACGAAGCCGAGCGCCTGGCAAAGCTGGCGCTGGATGAGTTACCCATCGCCTGGTTCTATAGCCGTATCGTCGCCACCTCGGTACACGGTGAAGTCCTGCACTGTAAGGGCGATCTCACGCGTTCTCTGGCGTTGATGCAGCAAACCGAGCAAATGGCGCGCCACCATGACGTCTGGCATTACGCGCTGTGGAGTTTAATTCAGCAAAGTGAAATTTTGTTTGCCCAGGGCTTTTTACAGGCCGCCTGGGAGACTCAGGAAAAAGCGTTTCAGCTGATCAAAGAGCAGCATCTGGAACAGCTGCCGATGCACGAGTTCCTGGTGCGTATTCGCGCGCAACTGCTGTGGGCATGGGCGCGCCTGGACGAATCGGAAGCGTCTGCCCGCTCGGGTATTGAACTGCTTTCCACATTCCAGCCGCAGCAACAGCTACAGTGCCTGGCGCTGCTGATTCAATGTTCGCTGGCCCGGGGGGATCTGGACAATGCGCGTAGCCTGCTCAACCGCCTGGAAAACCTGCTGGGTAACGGCCACTATCACAGTGACTGGATCTCAAACGCCGATAAGGTACGGGTGATTTACTGGCAAATGGTGGGCGACAAAAATTCGGCCGCCAACTGGCTGCGCCACACGCCGAAACCGGAATTCGCCAATAACCACTTCCTGCAAAGCCAGTGGCGCAACATCGCCCGCGCGCAGATCCTGCTGGGCGAGTTTGAACCGGCTGAGATTGTGCTGGAAGAGTTGAATGAAAATGCGCGCAATCTGCGCCTGATGAGCGATCTGAACCGTAACCTGCTGCTGCTTAATCAGCTCTACTGGCAGGCAGGACGCAAAAATGACGCACAGCGTGTGTTACTCGACGCGCTGCAGCTGGCGAACCGCACCGGATTTATCAGTCACTTTGTCATTGAAGGTGAGGCCATGGCGCAGCAACTGCGTCAGCTGATTCAGCTCAATACCTTACCGGAACTCGATCAGCACCGCGCCCAGCGCATTTTGCGTGAGATTAACCAGCATCACCGCCATAAATTCGCCCACTTCGATGAAGGATTCGTTGAGCGTCTGCTTACTCACCCGGAAGTACCGGAGCTTATCCGCACCAGCCCGCTGACCCAGCGCGAATGGCAGGTTCTGGGACTGATTTATTCGGGCTACAGCAACGAGCAGATCGCCGGAGAATTGGCCGTCGCGGCAACGACCATCAAGACGCACATCCGCAATTTGTATCAAAAGCTCGGCGTCGCACACCGCCAGGATGCGGTGCAACATGCGCAGAAACTGCTGAAAATGATGGGGTATGGGGTTTAGTTAATGCCTGATACGCTACGCTTATCAGGCCTGGAATTAACTTAGCACAGCTCTAACTGAATATGATGGTCCGCAATAACCTGCATCACGCCAGCTGGCGGCAGCGTGTCGGTATACACCGCATCCACCATGCTGATACTGCCCATATTCACCATCGCGTTACGCCCAAACTTCGAGTGATCCACCACCAGCATCACATGCCGTGAATTCTCAATAATCGCACGCTTGGTGCGAACTTCGTGATAATCAAACTCCAGCAGGGAGCCATCGCTATCGATACCGCTAATCCCTAAGATGCCGAAGTCCAGGCGGAACTGAGAAATAAAGTCGAGGGTCGCTTCGCCCATAATACCGCCGTCGCGGCTACGCAGTTCGCCACCGGCGAGTATGATGCGAAAATCCTCTTTCGCCATCAGCGTATTCGCCACATTGAGGTTGTTGGTCACAATGCGTAAATTGCTGTGATTGAGCAGCGCGTGAGCCACCGCTTCCGGCGTGGTGCCGATATCAATGAACAACGTAGAACCGTTCGGGATCTGCGTGGCAACTTTGCGGGCAATGCGCTCTTTTTCCGCCGTCTGTGTCGCTTTACGGTCATGCCACGGGGTGTTGACCGAGCTGGAGGGCAGCGCCGCGCCACCGTGATGGCGCAAAATCATGTTCTGATCGGCCAGATCGTTAAGATCGCGGCGAATCGTCTGCGGGCTGACGGAGAAATGCTCCACCAGTTCCTCAGTACTGACGTATCCCTGTTTCTTTACCAGCTCGATGATCGCGTCATGTCGTTGTGTTTGCTTCATTATTGTTCCCTGAAATTACGTTCGTTTTCGTACATTCATAGTATCGGCAAACGCCATTGCCAGACCCACGGCCAGCCCGGCGATATGTGCGCCGTTCGCCATCGACATGCCGAACACATCAAACCAGCCGGCAACAATCCAGATCAAAGCAAAGATAATCAAACCACGCTGCAGGAAAATACCGCTTTGTGGATCGCGCTCGCCGCGCAACCACACATAACCCATCAGCGCATATACCACACCAGACAGCCCACCAAACCACGGACCGCTAAATTTCTGCTGAACGTAGCCGCTTAGCAGGGCGCTGATCACGGTAATTACAATCAGTTTTCCGCTGCCCAGACGCTTTTCTACCGCACCGCCGAGATACCACCACCACAGCAGGTTGAACAGAATATGCATCAGCGAGAAGTGCATAAAAGCGTGGGTGAAATAACGCCAGAATTCAACTTTCAGCGAAGGGTCAAACGGCCATGCCAGCCAGAGCATCACGGTCTGGTCGCCCAGCGTGTTCATCGCGATAAACACCAATACACACACGGCCATCACCACCCAGGTTACCGGGCCTGCGCGTTCGCGCAATGTGGCCAGGAACGGATAACGCTGATAGCGCAGACCGCTGTCGGTATGACCCGACTGCCAGCTTGCCGCGAGGTAACGCGGATCGCCTGGATTCTCCAGAAACCGCGCCAGCTCAGCATGCACGCGCTCAGCCTGGGACTCATCCGCCAGCCAGACATCCGTTTGCTGATGTTGTTGAATCGTCAGGATAACGCCCTGTGTCGCCATATAATCAACAAATGCCTGCGCCACGCGGGGGTTAGCAAAAGAGGTAATCATCAACATGGTTGCTGTCGCTTATTCCACACAAAAGAGGACAGTATATATACCCTTCTTACTTCGAGCTGCATCTTTGTTGGCTTTCCTTACTCACTCCGGTCACATACTGTTCGTACGCGCCCGGAGATTTGCTGCGTCGCCGTCGCGATGCAACTCGAATTAATTTGGGTATAGTCTTACGAACCGTATGCCACTTCTGCCGGAAAATGTCGATGCCAGGCGTCGAAGCCACCGTCAACACTGTAAACCGCGTCATAGCCCTGCTGAAGAAGATATTGCGCCGCGCCTTTACTGCTGTTGCCGTGATAACACATTACTAACACGGCGGTGTCGAAATCATGCTCGCGCATAAATGACCCCAGCGTGTCGTTCGTCAGATGAAACGCCTGCGGGGCGTGACCCATCGCATAGCTTTGCGGGTCGCGGATATCCACTAACACCGCGGCCCCCTGGTGCAGCTTCTGATGCGCTTCTTCGACATTAATACATTCAAACTGATCCATTGCTCTCTCTTCTTTATATTGCAGGTGACGCTTTTCAGACATGTTACTTCTTAGTGTACGTCCCGACGGCAGTTAAACGCCATAATGTTATATGTATCACTGTAAATTGTTTATCCGATGTTACCAATGGCGCGATTCTTTGCTATTATGCTCGATAACGAACATTAATGAGCTATAACGAAAGTGCGAGAGGCCAGCATGGAAACCAAAGATCTGATTGTGATAGGTGGAGGCATTAACGGTGCCGGTATCGCGGCAGATGCCGCTGGACGCGGTTTATCCGTGCTGATGCTGGAAGCGCAGGATTTAGCCTGCGCCACCTCTTCCGCTAGCTCCAAACTCATCCACGGTGGCCTGCGCTACCTGGAACACTACGAATTTCGCCTGGTGAGCGAAGCGCTGGCCGAACGTGAAGTGCTGTTGAAAATGGCACCGCATATCGCCTTCCCGATGCGCTTTCGTCTGCCCCATCGCCCGCACCTGCGTCCAGCGTGGATGATCCGCATTGGTCTGTTTATGTACGATCATCTGGGCAAACGCACCAGTTTGCCGAGTTCGACCGGTTTGCGTTTTGGCGCAGATTCCGTAATGAAACCTGAGATTGTGCGCGGTTTCGAATATTCTGACTGCTGGGTAGACGATGCGCGGCTGGTTTTGGCAAACGCCCAAATGGTCGTACGCAAAGGCGGAGAGGTGTTAACCCGCACTCGCGCTACCTCCGCTCGCCGTGAAAACGGTTTGTGGATTGTTGAAGCTGAAGATATCGATACCGGTAAAAAGCACACCTGGCAGGCGCGTGGTCTGGTCAATGCCACCGGCCCATGGGTGAAAGAGTTCTTCGACGACGGCATGCATCTGCCATCGCCGTACGGTATTCGTCTGATTAAAGGCAGCCACATCGTGGTGCCGCGCGTCCATACCCAGAAGCAAGCTTATATACTGCAAAACGAAGATAAACGTATTGTGTTTGTCATCCCATGGATGGACGAATTCTCGATCATCGGGACGACTGACGTCGAATACAAAGGCGATCCGAAAGCGGTAAAAATTGATGAGAGTGAAATCAATTACCTGCTGAAGGTCTACAACGCGCACTTTAAGAAACAACTGGGCCGTGACGATATCGTCTGGACCTACTCTGGCGTACGTCCGCTGTGCGATGACGAGTCCGACTCGCCGCAGGCTATCACCCGTGATTACACGTTGGATATCCACGATGAAAACGGCAAAGCGCCGCTGCTGTCGGTCTTTGGCGGTAAGCTGACGACCTACCGTAAGCTGGCCGAACACGCGATGGAAAAACTGGCGTCGTACTATCAGGGAATCGGTCCGGCGTGGACAAAAGAGTGCATTCTGCCAGGCGGTGACATCGGCGGCGATCGTGAAGATTACGCGGCCAAACTGCGCCGTCGCTACCCGTTCCTGACCGAGTCGGTGGCGCGCCATTATTCGCGCACCTACGGCAGTAACACCGAATGGATTATCGGGGAAGCCACCTCGCTTGCCGAGTTAGGTGAAGACTTCGGCCATGAGTTCTATGAGGCCGAGCTGAAATATCTGGTCGATCACGAATGGGTGCGCCGTGCGGAAGATGCGCTGTGGCGTCGCACGAAAGAAGGTATGTGGCTGAACGCTGAACAGCAGTCGCGCATGACCCAGTGGCTGGTGGAGTACATTGAGAAACAGCAGCTGTCGCTGGCGTCTTAAGACACTCGATATAAAACTGTAGGCCCGGTAAGCGTCAGCGCTACCGGGCCTTTTGCCGGATGGCGGCTAACGCCTTATCCATCCGGCCTACAGATCGTCCTGCCCTTGTTACAACCGCACCGAGTCGATATGCCAGATGTTTTCGGCGTACTCTTTGATCGTCCTGTCCGACGAGAAGTAGCCCATGTTGGCGATATTAATCATCGACTTGGTGGTCCACTCTTCCGGGTGGCGATACAGTTCGTCAACCTTATCCTGGCAATCAACATAGCTGCGATAATCCGCCAGAACCTGATAGTGGTCGCCAAAGTTGATCAGCGAGTCAACCAGGTCACGATAGCGCCCCGGCTCCTCAGGACTGAATACACCGCTGCCAATCTGCGTCAGCACCTGGTGCAGCTCTTCGTCTTTCTCGTAATACTCACGCGGCTTGTAGCCCTGGCTGCGTAAGGCTTCGACCTCTTCCGCCGTATTACCAAAGATAAAGATATTTTCTGCGCCCACATGCTCCAGCATCTCGACGTTGGCACCGTCCAGCGTCCCAATGGTCAGCGCGCCGTTGAGGGCAAACTTCATATTACTGGTACCAGAGGCTTCGGTCCCGGCCAGCGAAATCTGCTCAGACAGGTCGGCAGCAGGAATAATCACCTGCGCCAGGCTGACGCTGTAGTTAGGAATAAACACCACTTTCAGCTTGTCACCAATTTGCGGATCGTTGTTGATCACTTTCGCGACGTCGTTGATCAGGTGAATGATGTGCTTCGCCATGTAATAGGCCGAAGCCGCTTTACCGGCGAAGATATTCACGCGCGGCACCCACTCGGCATCAGGATCGGCCTTAATGCGGTTGTAGCGGGTGATCACATGCAGCACGTTCATCAACTGGCGTTTGTATTCGTGAATACGCTTGATCTGCACATCAAACAGCGATTTCGGGTTCACCACCACGTTAAGCTGCTGGGCAATGAGCGTTGCCAGACGTTTTTTATTCTCCAGCTTCGCACGGCGCACCGCCTGATTTACCAGCGGGTAATCGCAGTGCTGTTCAAGCTCGCTTAGCTGACTGAGATCGGTTCGCCAGGTGCGGCCAATGTTCTCATCCAGTACCTCAGAGAGCGATGGGTTAGCCAGCGCCAGCCAGCGGCGCGGCGTCACGCCGTTTGTGACGTTGCAGAAGCGAGTCGGGAAAATCTTCGCAAAGTCAGCAAACAGCGACTGCACCATCAGGTTGGAGTGCAGCTCAGAAACGCCGTTAACCTTGTGGCTCACCACCACTGCGAGCCATGCCATACGCACCCGGCGGCCATTGGATTCATCGATAATCGACGTCCGTCCCAGCAGACTGGTATCGTTCGGATACTGTTCCTGCAACGTCTTCAGGAAGTAGTCGTTAATCTCAAAGATGATTTGCAGATGGCGCGGCAGAATTTTGCCCAGCATATCGACAGGCCAGGTCTCCAGCGCTTCGCTCATCAAGGTGTGGTTGGTATACGAGAAGACCTGGCAGCAGACCTCAAACGCATTATCCCAACTGAATTTGTGCTCATCGATCAGCAGACGCATCAGCTCAGGAATCGACAGTACCGGATGGGTGTCGTTGAGGTGAATGGCGATCTTATCTGCCAGGTTGTCGTAGGTTTTGTGCAGCTGATAATGACGGTTCAGGATGTCCTGCACCGTGGAGGAGACCAGAAAATACTCCTGGCGCAAACGCAGCTCGCGTCCTGAATAGGTGGAGTCATCCGGATACAGCACGCGGGAGACGTTCTCGGAGTGGTTTTTATCTTCCACCGCCGCAAAGTAGTCGCCCTGGTTAAATTTACCGAGGTTGATTTCGCTACTGGCCTGGGCATTCCACAAGCGAAGCGTATTGGTGGCGTCTGTGTCATAACCGGGAATAATTTGGTCGTAGGCTACCGCGAGGATCTCTTCAGTTTCTATCCAGCGCGTTTTCTTGCCTTCCTGCTGAATACGCCCGCCAAAGCGCACTTTGTAGCGCGTATTGTGGCGTTTGAATTCCCACGGGTTACCGTATTCCAGCCAGTAGTCCGGTGACTCTTTCTGTCGGCCATCAACAATGTTCTGTTTGAACATGCCGTAGTCATAACGAATACCGTAGCCGCGTCCCGGCAGACCCAACGTTGCCAGTGAGTCCAGGAAGCAGGCCGCCAGGCGCCCGAGGCCACCGTTGCCAAGACCAGGGTCGTTTTCTTCATCGATCAGATCTTCAAGATCCAACCCCATACCTTCCAGCGCATTTTTGACATCGTCATAAATACCCAACGATAACAGTGCATTGGAAAGTGTGCGGCCAATCAGAAACTCCATTGACAGATAATAAACCTGTCGAGTTTCCTGGGATAATTGCGCACGGTTAGAACGCAGCCAGCGCTCCACGAGACGATCGCGCACCGCGAACAACGTGGCGTTCAGCCACTCATGTTTATTGGCAATGACCGGGTCTTTACCAATCGTGAACATCAGCTTGTAGGCGATAGAATGCTTAAGTGCCTCTACGCTGAGTGTGGGCGATGCATAAGTAAATGGAGCATTCATATAGGTGATTCCTGGATATCTATTTCAAACGATAGTAAAGCTCACGGTATGACTTCGCCGCGACTTGCCAGCTAAAATCCATGGTCATGGCCTGACGTTGTACAAACCGCCACAGCGAAGGCCGGGACCACAATACGAAAGCACGCCGGATCGCGCGTAGCAGCGACCAGGCATTACTATCTTCAAATACAAACCCACTGGCGATACCATCCGCCAGGTTTTCCAGCGAACTGTCAGAGACCGTATCAGCCAGCCCACCGGTGCGCCGCACCAGCGGCAGCGTGCCGTACTTCAGTCCATACAACTGCGTTAAGCCACACGGCTCAAAACGGCTGGGAACCAATATAACGTCGGCCCCACCCATGATGCGGTGCGAGAAGGCTTCGTGATAGCCAATCTGTACGCCCACCTGTCCCGGATGTTCCGCCGCCGCGGCGAGGAAACCTTCCTGTAAAACCGGATCGCCCGCACCGAGCAATGCCAGCTGTCCACCCTGCTCTAACAACCCCGGTAGCGCTTCCAGCACCAGATCCAGCCCTTTCTGACTGGTCAGGCGGCTGACTACGGCAAATAGCGGCACTTTGTCGTTAACCTTAAGTCCCATCGCGATCTGTAGCTGGCGTTTGTTCTCCGCCTTCTCTTCCAGCGTTTCACGCGTATACCGCGACGCCAGCAGCAGATCGGTTTCCGGGCTCCAGATTTTTTCATCAACGCCGTTCAGCACACCAGAAAGACGTCCTTCACGATGACGCTGCTGCAACAGACCTTCCATGCCGTAGGCAAACTGCGGCTCGGTAATTTCCCGCGCGTAGGTCGGACTGACCGCCGTAATGTGGTCGGCGTAGTACAACCCGGCCTTCAGGAAAGAAATCTGCCCGTTAAACTCCAGTCCGTGCACGTTAAAGAACGACCATGGCAATTGGATGTCATCCATATGCTTTGCATAAAACATGCCTTGATACGCCAGGTTGTGCACGGTGAACACCGATTTCGCCGGATGGCCGCGCGCCGCCAGATACGCCGGGGCCAGACCGGCATGCCAGTCGTGCGCATGCACCACATCCGGGCGCCAGAATGGGTCAAAGCCACAGGCCATTTCACTGCCGACCCAACCCAGCAGCGCAAAACGCAGCACGTTATCGGTATATGCAAACAGGTTAGTGTCGTGATACGGGCTACCGGGACGGTCATAGAGATGCGGCGCGTCAATCAGGTAAATGCCCACACCGTTGAAATGCCCGAACAACAGCGTAATACGTCCGGCGAAGGTATCGCGACGCGTCACTACCTGCGCATCGGGAATGCCGCGACGGATATCAGGAAACGCCGGGAGCAGCACGCGGGCATCCACACCGTCCGCGATTTGCGCTGCGGGTAACGCCCCAATAACATCCGCCAGTCCCCCGGTTTTTAACAAAGGGAACATCTCTGAACAAACGTGTAAAACCTGCATTATCGCTCCTGTTTGATCTGCAGTTTGCGCAGCATTTCACGCGTGACCAGTACAATACCTTCCTCTGAACGGTAGAAACGACGAGCATCTTCTTCCGCGTTTTCACCAATCACCATGCCTTCAGGAATAACGCAGGCGCGGTCGATAATGCAACGACGTAAGCGGCACGAACGTCCCACCCACACTTCAGGTAACAACACTGCCGAATCAATGTTACAGAATGAATTCACCCGCACTCGCGGGAACAAAACGGACTGCACTACCACCGAACCAGAAATAATACAGCCGCCGGAGACCAGCGAGTTCAGCGTCATTCCGTGGCTACCGGAACGGTCCTGAACAAATTTCGCCGGCGGCAGTGATTCCATATGCGTACGGATTGGCCAGTCCTGGTCGTACATATCCAGTTCAGGCGTCACCGAAGCCAGATCAAGGTTTGCTTTCCAGTAGGCTTCCAGCGTTCCCACATCGCGCCAGTACGGCTCGGATTCCGGGTCAGACTGTACGCAGGACAATGGGAATGGATGAGCATATGCCATGCCAGCTTCGGTGATTTTCGGGATGATGTCTTTGCCAAAATCGTGACTGGATTTTTCATCGAGATCATCTTCCGCCAGCAGTTCATACAGATAATCGGCGTCGAAGATGTAGATCCCCATACTGGCAAGCGATTTGGTTGGATCATTAGGCATCGCTGGCGGGTTGGCGGGTTTTTCAACGAACTCGATAATTTTATCGGTGTCGTCCACGTCCATTACGCCAAACGCGCTGGCCTCTTCAATAGGCACTGGCATACAGGCCACTGTGCAACGCGCGCCTTTCTCAACGTGGTCGATCAGCATGCGTGAGTAGTCCTGCTTATAAATATGATCGCCCGCGAGGATCACCACATATTCCGCTTTATAGCGTCGAATGATGTCCAGGTTTTGGGTCACCGCATCCGCCGTACCGCGATACCAGTTTTCACCCTGCATCCTCTGCTGGGCAGGCAGCAGATCGACGAACTCGTTCATCTCTTCACTAAAGAACGACCAGCCGCGCTGAATATGCTGCACCAGCGTGTGTGACTGGTACTGAGTGATCACGCCGATACGGCGGATCCCGGAATTAAGACAGTTGGATAAGGCAAAATCGATAATGCGGAACTTACCGCCAAAGTGCACGGCAGGCTTGGCACGCTTATTGGTTAAATCTTTCAGGCGAGTACCGCGGCCACCGGCCAGGATCAGGGCAACAGATTTTAATGGCAGCTGGCGCGCCAACATTACACGATCGTTCTTCTCTAAACTTACCATGACTAACTCCTTTTTATCTTCTCTGGAACACACACAGTCCGTGCGCAGGTCCCTGCCAGACCGCCGTAAGCACCGGATTATCCTCTCCGGCAAATGGGGGAATGGCATGCCATTCCCCTTCAGGTAAAACGATATCTGTCACCTCAAGCGTGGCATTTATTGCAATCAGGAAACGATCTGAAAGCAGGATTTGCATCTGCCTCGGGCCGTTATGCCACTCATCCGCACTTAAGGGTTGTGCGTACTTATTCAGCCAACGAACATTGCCATCGCCCTCTTCCCACCAGCAATCGCCTGTTAATGCAGGTATTTGCCGGCGCAGATGAATCAACGCGGCGGTAAATGTGGTTAGCCCACTGTTTGCCTGCTGCCAGTCCAGCCAGGTTAAGGCGTTATCCTGGCAGTAAGCGTTATTATTACCGTGCTGGCTATGACCATGCTCATCACCCGCCAGCAGCATCGGCGTCCCCTGGGAGAGCAACAGCGTGGTTAACAGCGCATGAATGCTGTCGCGCCGCCGCTCAATCAGGTCCAGCGAGCCGCCTAATCCTTCTTTACCATGATTGTCACTGTAGTTATTGCTAGTGCCGTCGCGATTTTCCTCACCATTCGCTTCATTGTGCTTATTTGTGAAGCAAACGCAGTCGCGTAGCGTAAAACCGTCATGCGCGGTCACCAAATTGACCGTGGCGCTGGGATTGCGGCCCGGGCGTTTAAACACGTCGCTGGATGCAGCAAAACGTCCGGCAAACTCGCCCAACGAGAGATTACGCTGGAGCCAAAAACGTCGCGTTGCATCGCGGAAATGGTCGTTCCACTCGGCAAACGGCGGGGGGAAATTCCCCACCTGATACCCGCCTTCACCAATATCCCACGGTTCCGCAATCAGCTTGGCGCGTGAGAGCAGCGGACAGTTTTGGATCGCGGTAAACAGCGGAGCATCCTGACGAAACTCAGGCGTACGCCCCATGACGGAAGCCAAATCAAAACGAAAACCATCCACATGGCAGGTTTCAACCCAGTAGCGCAGGCACTCGCATGCGTATTCCACAACGCCAGGATGGCTCAGATTGATGGTGTTCCCACAACCGGTCCAGTTGTAGTAATCGCCATCATCTCTGATCCAATAATAGCTACGGTTATCAATTCCGCGCAGCGAGAAGACAGGTCCTTCGAGATCCAGCTCGGCGCTGTGGTTTAAAACGATGTCGAGAATGACCTCAATACCCGCTTTATGCAGCGCTTTTACCGCGTCGCGAAACTCATCAAGCGCACTCTCCGGCGAGCTGGCATAGGCCGGATGCAGCGCATACATCGCCACCGGGTTGTAGCCCCAGTAGTTTGACAGGCCCAGTCGCTGAAGCCGCGGTTCGCTGGCGAAATGCGCCACCGGTAACAGCTCCAGTGCGGTAATGCCGAGGCGCTTGAAATAGTCGATCATCACCGGATGACCCAGCGCTTTGTAGGTCCCGCGAATTTCTTCCGGCAGGTCAGGATGCAAATACGTCAGCCCTTTGACATGCGCTTCGTAAATTACGGTATTGCCCCACGGCGTGCGCGGCGGGGCATCATCCTCCCAGTCATAATGGTCGGACACCACTACGCCCTTCAGCGCGATGGCGGCATTATCATGATGATCCGGTTCATTCAGCCCACCGTGCAGCAGTGGGTTATCTTTTAACTCGCCATCCACCCGACGCGCGCAAGGGTCAAGCAGCAGTTTCGCCGGATTAAACCGGTGGCCCTGCTGCGGTTGCCACGGACCATGTACGCGATAGCCATAGCGCAGACCGGGACGGGCGTTGGCCAGATAGCCGTGCCAGACATCGCCGCTACGCCCCGGCAGGTCGTAGCGGAGTTCGCAGCCTTGCTCATCGAATACGCATAATTCAACGCGTTCAGCGTGGGCCGAAAAGAGGGTGAAATTGACGCCATGGCCGTCATACGTTGCACCATGGGGGGTGGCGTTGCCGGTTGCCAGTTGCGTCATTATCCCTCCCGCACCAGCCAGATCGTTGCCAGCGGTGGCAACGTCAGGCTCAGTGAGTGCTGACGACCATGACTGGCGATTTCATCGCTGTGCACCGCGCCGCCGTTACCGGTATTGCTACCGTGATAATGCATCGAATCGGTATTGAGGATCTCGCGCCATTTGCCCGGCTGATTGATACCGAAGCGATAGCCGTGGCGAGGTACTGGCGTAAAGTTGCTGATAACGATGATTTCATTACCGACTTTGTCACGACGAACGAAAGCCAGCACCGAACGTTCTTTGTCATCTACCACCAGCCACTCGAAGCCATAGGCGTCAAAATCAAGCTCGTGCAGCGCTTTGTGATGACGATAGGTAAGGTTCAGATCGCGCACCAAACGTTGTACGCCGTGGTGCCAGTTATCGCCGCCTTCCAGCAGATGCCAGTCGAGGCTGGCGTCATGGTTCCACTCACGCCCCTGAGCAAACTCGTTGCCCATAAACAGCAGTTTCTTGCCCGGGAAGGCCCACATCCAGCCGTAGTAGGCGCGCAGGTTGGCAAACTTCTGCCATGCGTCTCCCGGCATGCGATCGAGAATTGATTTTTTACCGTGTACCACTTCATCGTGCGACAGCGGCAGAACAAAGTTTTCGGTGTAGTTGTACAGCATGCCGAAGGTCAGCTTATCGTGATGGAACTGACGATGAACCGGATCCAATTTCATGTAGTCCAGCGTGTCGTGCATCCAGCCGAGGTTCCACTTATACCAGAATCCTAAACCGCCCATATCCTGCGGCCTTGAAACGCCGGCAAAGTCGGTGGACTCTTCCGCCATGCTCACGGCCCCCGGCACCTGCTCGCCAAGAATACGGTTGGTATTACGTAAAAACTCAATGGCTTCGAGGTTTTCACGACCGCCAAATTCGTTCGGGACCCACTCCCCTTCTTTACGGCTGTAGTCGCGATAAATCATCGACGCCACGGCATCTACGCGCAGCGCATCGATACCAAAACGTTCAATCCAGTACAGGGCATTGCCCACCAGATAGTTACTGACTTCACGGCGACCGTAGTTGTAGATCAGCGTGTTCCAGTCCTGGTGATACCCTTCGCGCGGGTCGCTATGCTCATACAGATTGGTGCCATCAAATTCTGCCAGACCAAAGTCGTCCGACGGGAAATGGCCCGGCACCCAGTCGAGAATGACGTTCAGTCCGGCCTGATGCGCGGCATTCACAAAATAGCGGAAATCATCACGCGTCCCGAAACGACGGGTCGGCGCATACATACCGGTAGGTTGGTAGCCCCAGCTACCGTCGAACGGATGCTCATTAATCGGCAACAGTTCGAGATGGGTAAAGCCCATCCACTTGACGTAAGGCACCAGCTGATCCGCCAGTTCGCGGTAGCTCAGCCAGAAGTTGTTATCGGTATGACGACGCCATGAGCCCAGGTGCACTTCATAGATAGAGATCGGCGCATCAAACTGGTTGGCTTTTTTTCGCTCCTCGCTTTGCACCACTTTTTCCGGCAGACCGCAGATAAGCGACGCGGTTTCCGGGCGCATTTGCGCTTCGAAGGCGTAAGGGTCCGCTTTGATTCGCAGCTTACCGTTCGCATCGATCATCTCGTATTTATACAGTTGACCATGCTGCGCGCCGGGGATAAACAGCTCCCAGATACCGCTTTCTTTGCGCAGGCGCATCGGGTGGCGACGGCCATCCCAGTAGTTGAACTGCCCAACCACTGACACGCGTTGAGCGTTAGGCGCCCAGACGGAGAAGCGCGTACCGGTTACGCCATCCATGGTATCCGCATGCGCGCCCAGCGTTTCGTAAGGTCGCAGGTGCGTACCTTCAGATAACAGCCAGGCATCCATATCCTGGATCAGCGGGCCAAAACGATAAGGGTCATCAATCAGATTCTCCTGTCCATGCCAGACAACAGCTAACTGATAGCGAAAGAAATTTTTACGGCGGGGAAGTACAGCACAGAAAAAACCGCGAGAGTCGAGGCAGTCCAGCTTGCCGACTTTGCGTCCGGTTTTGGGTTCGATCACCCACACTTCGGTGGCGTCAGGTAATAGGGCGCGGACTTCAAGTCCAGCGTCAGTTTGGTGCATACCGAGTACGGAAAAAGGATCCGCAAAATGGCCTGCAATTAGCGCATTAATCACGTCTCTATCGATACGAACGGACATGGTTGTCATCCTGTTTTATGGTGTCACGCCTTCCAACTGATCTTCGACATCAGGTAGTGACACTTTTTTTGACCTGAACGGCGCAGCACAATTGTGCATCCTCTCTGCGTCGTCCCACCTTCAGGCAACAACTTAATACCTCCGGTACTAAGTCACCCTTAAAGAATAGCCAATGCTTTATCTTACTCCTGGTAAAAAATGAAACATCTGCGCTTACTCCTGTATTACGCAAAAAAATGGGTGACTCAGCACCCATTGTTAAAACACGCAATCCCTCTGCCGGAGAGCCGTATTGACTGATCCGGCCAGGTGGTTCGCGTCGTTTGTAGGCCTGATAAACGTGGCGTCATCAGGCAGTCCCACATTACGCCAACTGACGCAGCATACGGCGCAATGGCTCCGCAGCACCCCACAGCAACTGGTCGCCCACGGTAAAGGCTGACAGGAACTCCGGTCCCATATTCAGCTTACGCAGACGGCCTACTGGCGTGGTCAGCGTACCGGTAACGGCCGCCGGGGTTAACTCACGCATGGTGATATCCCGATCGTTTGGCACGACTTTGGCCCACGGATTGTGCGCTGCCAGCAGTTCTTCCACGGTCGGAATAGACACATCTTTTTTCAGTTTAATGGTGAACGCCTGGCTGTGGCAGCGCAGCGCACCGACGCGCACGCACAGACCATCAACCGGGATCACGGAAGAGGTGTTAAGAATTTTGTTGGTTTCAGCCTGTCCCTTCCACTCTTCGCGGCTCTGACCGTTATCAAGTTGTTTGTCGATCCACGGAATCAGGCTACCGGCCAACGGTACGCCAAAGTTATCAACCGGCAGTTCACCGCTGCGGGACAGGGTCGTCACTTTACGTTCGATATCGAGAATAGCAGAGGAAGGGGTTGCCAGTTCATCGGCCACATGGCCATACAGATGACCCATCTGGGACAGCAGTTCGCGCATATGGCGCGCGCCGCCGCCGGAGGCCGCCTGATAGGTCGCCACAGAAACCCAGTCAACCAGGTCATTGGCAAACAGGCCACCGAGGGACATCAGCATCAGGCTAACGGTACAGTTACCGCCGACAAAGGTCTTAATACCTTTGTTCAGGCCGTCAGTGATGACATCCTGGTTAACCGGATCGAGAATGATGATGGCATCGTCTTTCATACGCAGCGAAGAGGCCGCGTCAATCCAGTAACCCTGCCAACCGCTTTCACGAAGCTTTGGATAGATTTCGTTGGTATAATCGCCGCCCTGACAGGTCACGATGATATCGAGCGCCTTCAGCGCATCCAGATCAAAAGCGTCCTGAAGCGTGCCGGTCGTGGTTCCACCGAATGTCGGTGCCGCCTGCCCGAGCTGGGAAGTAGAAAAGAAAACAGGGCGAATGGCGTCGAAGTCACGCTCCTCAACCATGCGTTGCATGAGAACAGAGCCGACCATACCGCGCCAGCCGATAAAACCAACATTTTTCATAGCGTTTTTTTCCTGCAGAGATGTGTGCTGTGTATGCTAACCAGTATCCTACTGGCCTATCCTTCACCATACAAAAAGCAGCCAAAGTCGCAAGTGAAATTAATCAATGATAGCGAAGCCATCAGTAATGCGACTTATCCCGCTGCGCAAGCAAGCAGAAAGTCCGCGGTAATAGTAAGGGAATTTGAGTTATGAATGAAATTATTTCAGCGGCAGTTTTATTGATCCTTATTATGGACCCGCTCGGAAATCTGCCCATTTTCATGTCCGTATTGAAACATACCGAACCCAAACGCCGCCGCGCGATTATGATTCGCGAGCTGTTCATTGCGCTGTTGGTGATGCTGATATTCCTGTTTGCTGGCGAGAAAATACTGGCATTTCTTAACCTGCGCGCGGAAACCGTATCGATCTCCGGGGGCATCATTTTGTTCCTGATCGCCATTAAGATGATTTTCCCCAGCGCCACCGGGAATAGCACCGGGCTTCCGGCAGGCGAAGAGCCGTTTATCGTGCCGCTGGCGATTCCGCTGGTAGCCGGTCCGACAATCCTGGCTTCATTAATGCTGTTATCACATCAGTATCCGAACCAGATGGGGCATCTGGTGATTGCTCTGCTGATCGCCTGGGGCGGTACTTTTGTGATTTTGCTGCAGTCTTCGCTGTTTTTACGCCTGCTGGGCGAGAAAGGGGTGAACGCACTGGAGCGCCTGATGGGGCTGATTCTGGTGATGATGGCTACCCAGATGTTCCTCGACGGCGTAAGGATGTGGATGAAGGGGTAATCTCTCCTTTTTGGCTCAGATAGCATGTTACCCGGAGAACAGTTCCGTTCACGTTATGCTCATTACTTCTCTGAGATCTCGTCACCAGTGAACGTGTTAAGGGGGGGGCTACGCAGCCCCCCCTTAACAATCCCGGCTCTCCGGCACCGCTGTAATTTCAGGTATTCCTTACGCTTTTAACTCGCTGAAAAAACGTATTTTCATTTCTGCGAGGTGCCTTCCGGAATGCCCTCTTGTCAGCATCGCGGATTGGCATTATCTTCTCGCTGCACCTGCAAAATCAGGTGCCAGAATTAGCCTTCTGAAAATCATACTGGCGACATATACTTCTATGTCGTGCGACCGATTTCGTCTCAATGGCGGGTCGAGCGGGGGCGTCGCAAGACGCGCCGGTATCCAGTATGACCGGTAAGGCTAACTCCGCTCGATTCCGCCACCCGCGAGATTAGCCTCTCCGGTGGTGGTTTAAATAAAACATACTGGAGGCTGCCCTATGGCGACTACCCCTCTCTTTTCACACTCTTTATTTACCCTGCCCTTTAGCCCTGCCACGGATTTCACCGAACTGGCGGATAACTGCGAGCGTTTTGTCGAAGGGCTGGTTGAATGCCATGACCCGGTTGAAAAACTGGCGATTTGTGCACGTCTGTCGGCCTGTCTCGCGTTATTGCAACCGACCTTAACGGAGCCTGTACCGCAGCATCTGCAAGCGAGCCTGACGGTAGAAACATTCCCGACCCGTTTTCCCCTTTTCGAGCCGGAACCAGACCAGATGGGGCGCTACTGTCAGTTATTAACGCACCTGCTGATGAGTAAAACGCTGTCTGACGAGATGGAACGAGTGACGGGTGACTTACTGCAGGATCTGGTGGGCTATTTCGCCGATACGCTAAAAGCGCCGCGCTGGCTGAAAACAGAAGAAGGGCTGGTCGTGCTATAAAAAAGCCGGGTAGCGCTTGCGCTTACCCGGCCTACGGTGTGGATGTGTGCTCGTTTCCAGGCCCGGTAAGCGTAAGCGCCACCGGGCAATGCCATCAGCTCAACAGCTGAAAGGCAATCATACCGACAATAGCACCGACCGTGCCGAGGATGGTTTCCATCATCGTCCAGGTCTTCAGCGTTTGCGCTTCGGTCGCACCGGTAAATTTACCGAACAACCAGAAACCAGCGTCGTTAACGTGGCTGACCACGATAGAGCCGCCCGCGATACAGATAGACAGTGCCGCCATCTGGGCACCGGAGTAGTTCAGTTGCTCAATCACCGGCATCACCAGACCGACCGCCGTTAAGCAGGCCACAGTCGCGGAACCCTGAATGATACGCACCGCCGCCGCCAGCACGAAGCAGGTGATGGCAATCGGCAGACCCATACCGGTTAACGCTTCGCCCAGCGCCGGACCGACGCCAGAATCAACCAGAACCTGTTTGAATACACCGCCCGCACCAATCACCAGCAGAATAATCCCCGCTGGCTGCAGCGCATGACCACAGATCTCCATCACGCGGTCTTTTGGCATGCCCTGGCGTACCGCCAGACCGTAAATTGCCACCAGACAGGCAACCAGAATCGCGGTAAACGGGTGACCGATAAACTCGAACCATTCATAGGTTGTAGAACCGACCGGAACAAAGCGTGCGGCGATAGTTTTCAGTCCCACCAGCACCAGCGGCAGCAGGATAAGCGATAAGCTGAAGCCAAAGGATGGCATTTTGCCTTCGCCCAAATGCGGCTCGGAAATATCTTCCGGTACGTGCAGCTCGACGTAACGGCTGATGAAACTCCCCCACAGCGGCCCGGCGATAATCATGCCCGGAATCGCGGCACACAGGCCAATCAGGATCATCCAGCCAAAGTCGGCGTGCATCTGAGAGGCCAGCAGCATCGGCGCAGGCCCAGGCAGCAGGAATGCCGCAGCAGCCGCTACGCCCGCAAACAGCGGGATCACAAGCTTAACCAGGTTTGTCCCCGTATGGCGCGCCATTGAGAATGCCACGCTAATCAGCAGCACAATCGCCACCTCAAAGAACAGCGGCAGCGCGCAAATCAGACCGGCCAGGCCAATCGCATAATGTGCGCGGCTGTGACCGAAGGATTTCAGCATTTTGACGGCAATCTGATCGACAGCTCCGGTCTCATGCAAAATCTTGCCGAACATCGCCCCCAGCGCCACAACAATCGCCAGGAAACCGAGCGTGCCTCCCATCCCTTTTTCCATGGTCGCCGCGATTTTATCGAGCGGCATACCGGAAAAGAGACCTGCACCAATGGATACCACCATCAAAGCAACGAAGGCGTGCATACGCGCCTTCATCACTAAAAACAGCAGTAATAAAACGGACCCTACTGCTGTTAAAACAAGCGTTAATGTACTCACTACTTACTGCCCTGGTTAATAACCTCAATGGTGCTGGCGACCACACCGTCCAGTGGTTGATCGATATCGACCACCAGTACATCGTTTTCATTCGCACCCGGTTCTTCCAGCGCTTCAAACTGGGTCACCAGCATCTGCGTTTTGAAGAAGTGACCTTTACGCGCTTTCAGGCGGCTTTCGATAACGTCAAAATCCCCTTTCAGATAGATGAAAGAGAGGTTCGGGTTACCGTCGCGTAGCTGGTCGCGATAGACTTTTTTCAGGGCGGAACAGACGATCAGCGAAACCTTGTTGGTACGCTGCATCGCAAAGGCGGCGTCATTCAACGCCTGTAACCACGGTTTGCGGTCGTCATCGTTGAGTGGCTCACCGGAAGCCATTTTCATGATGTTGCTGCGCGGATGGAGAAAATCGCCATCAAGAAACGCGGCCTGCAGTTGATGCGCCACTTCGCTGGCGACAGCAGATTTACCGCTGCCCGATACGCCCATCAGAACGTAAACGTGGTGATCATGATTAGTCGTGCTCAAAGCGTTGCCCCCACTGGTACAAGAATCAGGAAATTGTTACGGGTAACTGTTATCGGTAACATTGTCCAGCCGGATAAATAGAGAAGCAATATCCATTCGTGCTCGAAGTGTATAAGTGTGAGCTACTTCAAACTTGTTGGCTTAAATAGATCCGCCCGGTGACAAGGTGAAACCTAAATCTAACATTTTAGGTGTGACGGCTTCACCGCGGATGCGCGCCAGCAGACGTTCTGCGCCAATGCTGCCCATGCGTTCACGCGGCGTGAGCACGCTCGCCAGACGCGGCTCCATCACCTGCCCGATGTCGTGACCGTGGAATCCGGCAATCGCCATGTCATCAGGGATTTTCAGCCCTAAACGCTGGCATTCGAAGGCCGCCCCTACCGCCAGGTCATCGTTGGTACAAAAGACACCATCAAGCTGCGGGTATTCACGCCGCGCCTGACGGATAAGTTCAATACCGGAGGAGTAGGAAGAAGACTGCTCCACCATCACGCTGTACGGCACCAGGTCGGCATCGCGCATTGCCTGCTCGTAGCCTCTCTGTTTGATGATAGTACGTTCATCAAGGCGTGCGCCAAGATAGGCAACATGACGGTGCCCGCGGGCGATGATAGCGGCTGTCATCTGACGCGCGGCTTCGAAGTTGTCGAAGCCCACGGCAATATCAAGGCATGGGGACTGGCTGTCCATCAGCTCAACCACCGGGATACCGGCAACCTCAATCATTTTCAGCGTACGGGGCGTATGGCTACGTTCGGTGAGGATCAGGCCATCAATATTCCACGACAGCATCGATTCCAGACGCTCTTGTTCCATCTCAGGCTTATAGCCGTAGTGCGCCAGCATGGTTTGATAACCATGAGCGTCAGTGACAGCCTCAATGCCGCGTAGCACTTCAGCAAAAACCTGGTTAGTAAGAGACGGTAACAGCACGCCGATAGCGCGGCTGGTGGCGTTAGAAAGGATATCAGGAGCGCGATTGGGAATATAACCCAGCTCATCAAGTGCAGCGGCAATTTTGCCCCGCAGCGCCACGGAGACCTGCTCCGGGTTACGCAAAAAGCGGCTGACCGTCATTTTGGTCACGCCCACGCGGTCGGCTACATCCTGAAGTACGGGTCTTTTCTTTTTCATCGTCCTGAAGCGTTAAAAAGGGATAGATTCCCCCAGTTTACCACGGACGTGCGTGAACCTTCGCAGAGAAAAAAAGGAGTTTTTTATTGTGAGAAATACACAAAATCATTCGAGTTGCATCAAGGCGGCGACGCAGTAAATCCCCGGGAGCGTACATTAAGTACGCGACCGGGGTGAGCGAGGAAAGCCAACACAGATGCGGCTTTAAGCATGCCGTGTATTTTTATACTGGCGGCAGATCAAACAACAACACTTCGCTGTCGCTGTCGGCATGAATAGAAATGGCCTGCTCATCCCAGATTGCCAGACCATCGCTGGTGGTCGCTTTGGTCCCGTTAATTGTCACGTTACCTTTTACTACCTGGATCCAGACGCGGCGTTCAGCGGCAATCTGATGCACCGACTGCTCATCTTTGATCAGTGCCCAACGGTAAAGCTCCATATCCTGGTACACTTTCAGCGAGCCATCACGGGCATCCGGCGACAGCACCAGTTGTTTACCCTGAGCGGCATCAAAACGGCGCTGCTCATAGCGTGGGGTAATACCGTTTTCCTGCGGCATGATCCAAATCTGATACAGATGCAGCTTCTCAGTATTGCTCGGGTTGTACTCCGAGTGACGGATCCCCGTCCCGGCGCTCATTATCTGGAACTCACCGGCCGGAACCTGCTCTTTGTTCCCCATGCTGTCCTGATGTTCCACCGCGCCTTCCAGCACGTAAGTCAGGATTTCCATGTCTTTATGGGGATGAGTACCAAAGCCCTGACCTGCGTCGATCACGTCATCGTTAATCACGCGCAGTGCCGAGAACCCCATAAAATTTGGGTCATAGTAGTTGGCAAAAGAGAAGGTATGCCAGGAATCGAGCCAGCCATGATTAGCGTGGCCACGGTCATTAGCTTTGCGTAAGTAGATCATTGTGTTCACCCCCAGATGTTTTCGATGGAGTAAGTGTGGACTCAATCCGCCGGGGATCATAGAGGGTGAAAATTGACTCCTCTGTTCAAAAAAAATGAACAAGCCCAGAGGAGTCTGCGCAGGCTATTTGGCGAGAGTTATCGTCGCCGGAGAAGCCTGTTCAAAGGCGCGTTCGAGGAGTTCCAGGTTGGTAAGAACTTCAGATTCCTTGACGTAATTAGGCGTACCGGCTGTCAGCGTCTGGTAAAGCGCATCATAGACGCGACCATAATCCCCCACTTCCGGCTGCACCTCTTCTTTTACCGTCAGGCCGTCATCGTTAACGTACTCCAGCATCCCAATGGAATCGTCAGCAGCGAAACCTGGCTCACCTGGCATGATATTGGCCTTCAGGCTGGTTTCCTGCTGGTCGATGCCGTACTTCACAAACGAGCCTTTGGTACCGTGAACGATAAACTTCGGATAGTCGATTTTCACCAAGTGACTGGTTTTAACAATGGCTTTCAGAGAGCCGTAGAACAGCTGCGCTTCAAAGGTATCGTCCGGATTCGCTTTGTTGCGCAGGCTGCGGATGTCATAGGCCACGCAATCGGGACGACCGAACAGCGAGATAATCTGATCCATGGTGTGTACGCCCAGACCATAGAATGCGCCGTCCTGCGGCAGTCCCGGCTTGGTTTCCGCCTCGGGGCGGTAATAATCGAAATGGCTTTCAACCTCAACAATTTCACCGAGCTTGCCGCTCTCAATCGCTTTTTTAGCGGTGAGGAAGCAGGAATCAAAACGACGGTTCTGATATGGCGTAACGGTCAGCCCTTTGCTTTGCGCCAGTTCGAACAGTGCTTTTGCTTGCGCAAGCGTCGGCGTGAAGGGTTTCTCAACCAACACGTTTTTACCCGCTTCCAGCGCACGTTTGGCGTATTCAAAATGGCTGTCAGCATGGGTACAGACGATCACCAGCTTCACCTGCGGATCGTTTAAGATCTCGTCAAGGTCACTGGTGAAGTGAATATGTGAATATTGTGGTGCCTGCTCTTCCGGCTTGGCGTGGCGGCGAAAAATGTGCGCGACATGCCAGCTATTTTTGCGGTTGAGGACGTACGGCAAATGGTAGCGAGTGGTGCTTTTACCAAAACCAATAAATGCGCAGTGTAAGGTCATGAGACGATCCTTTCGAAGGTGATTGTCTACACCATAGCGCAAAGCGGCTGGAGACTGAATGTTGGATTCTTTGCCGGATGGCGCTTGAACTGCACCACAGGGCGACAGGATCGGCCGTCGGCGTCGCAGGCAGTTTGTTCACAGCAAGCGCGCAGGGCCCGGAGCGTACTAAATGTACGTGAGGAGCACGAGCACTTCCCGGGGACGAAATGGCAAGTAAGCCAGGCAGACACAAAACCTCAAAAAAAAAGCCAGCAAAAGCTGGCTAAAGTAATACTGGAAGCAATGTGAGCAATGTCGTGCTTTCAGGTTCTCCGTAGGGGTTCCCCTGAACGCAGAGCAATAATAATCATTCTCATTCGCACTTGTCTACTTCTTTTTGCAAAAAAATGCAGTTGACGGAATTTTCTTTCTCAGCGAGTGTAAATACACAATTAACCCTGCTGGAGATAAGGAATGAGTGAGATAGTGATACGCCACGCTGAACCGAAAGATTACGACGTAATTCGTCAGATCCACGCCCAGCCGGAGGTGTACCACAACACGCTACAGGTTCCTCATCCTTCCCTCGAGATGTGGCAAGCGAGGCTAACCGAGCAAGCCGGGGTCAAACAACTGGTTGCCTGCATTGACGATATCGTCGTGGGGCATCTCTGTATTGAGGTCGCGCAACGCCCGCGCCGCAGCCACGTGGCTGATTTTGGTATCTGCGTGGATGCACGGTGGCACAATCGCGGCGTTGCCAGCGCGTTGATTCGCACGATGATCGACATGTGCGACAACTGGCTGCGCGTCGAGCGTATTGAGCTAACGGTATTTGTTGATAATGAGCCGGCCGTGGCGGTGTATAAGAAATACGGCTTTGAAATCGAAGGCACAGGTAAGAAATACGGCCTGCGCAACGGTGAATACGTTGATGCCTACTTTATGGCGCGCGTGAAATAAAATTAAGGGCGAGTCTTATCGCCCTTCTTATTGAAAGGACGCAAGAGTGAAAAAGTACCTTCCCCTGGTGTTGCTGGCAGCACTCTCCCCTGCTTTCGCCACTACCGTACAAAATCTCGATTCCGTGCCCAGCGCCATTCAACACCCGGAAGGTAAACAGATTTTTGCTGAGCAAATGGCAGGAGCAACATCTGCCAAAGGATTTGGCGAGCTTCCACAGGGATTATCTGAGAACGCGTGGATTGCCTGGGTTGCGCCGAATGAAGATCCTGACAACCTGATCCTCACGGGTGCCAAAGCCTGGGGCAAAGACGGCAAATATATCGGTGTCGCCTGTTTCGCCGACAATCCAGCCGACGCCGGGCAGGCAAAGAGATACGCGGATAACAACTGTCCGGAAAACTACAGCAACGGGCACGCCAATAAATTATATCTCGGCGTTTTTTCCTGGCAGAACCAACAGCTAACGCCGATTGCACGCTCGGAAAAACCATTAAACCAACTCTCTGAGTGGAATAAAACCGCCGAAAAAGAGAGCGATGATGAGTCCGTCAGACCGCTGGCCTATTATACAAAACTGGATCTGGCACCGTACCGGATCGCACCCGATACGCTGGCGTTTGGGGTGCGCGGTGGATACTCTGAGGCGTATTCCGGCGGCGGCGCATTTTATGAAGTGCTGGAGCTCTATGCGATCAAAGACAACAGGATAATCAACGTATATTCCGACCTTGTTTATCAATATACGGACATCGCCGGAGAGTGGAATAAAGACGGTACAAGACAGCACGACATCAGCGAAAGTAAATATATCCTCAAAATGCGTTCGGCAAAAACGCACGGGTTTTATGATTTAGAGCGCGTAAACCTGCAGGATAAAAGCAGCCAAATATTCCGCTGGTCTGAATCGCTGCAGCGATATGCGCCATAACCAACCAATAAGGCCGACATCGTTCTGAACGCTGTAGGCCATTATCCGTTATATCTCACCGTTAAATTCAGGAGCAGAAGCGCTATCCGACCCTGGCATAGAGTTTTTGATTGCAGTCCATCGTTTCCCCCGCCGTCATGTTCAGGCCTAACAACCACCTGAATTATATGGTTATTCACCTTTTTATCTTCATCGCTATTTTTCGTAACGTTAATAATATTAATATTACATTTTTGTTTTTTTTTGGTTTCTGCCATCACTTTATGGTGACAATCACAACAATATACTTCTCCTGGGACTAACTTAACCACGGTGAGGTAAAAAATGAAATTTGAACGCCATCATAGAATATTGAAAGAAATCAGTATTTCGGGAGTTGTAAAAGTTTCAAATCTGGCGAAAAGTCTCAAGGTAACAAAAGAAACCATTCGCTCAGATCTCAATGAACTTGCCGGACAGGGATATCTCACTCGCTGTCATGGTGGTGCATTTATTACCCTTGATTCTCTTGATAACGTTGCAAAAAACGAAATTGCTTATGTGCTGGAAAAATATGAATCAGCGCAGAAAATAAAAAAAGGTCTCTCTGCCATGAAAAATAATGTATGTGTTATTGGCTCGTTCAATGTTGATATTATCAGTTACCTACCGAGGCTACCCTCGACAGGAGAATCATTACTTGCCGATAAATTTATTTTTTCGCCAGGCGGTAAAGGATGTAATCAAGCATTAGCAGCAAGCTATGCCGATTCTGATGTGCATTTTATTACTAAAGTAGGGTCAGACCATTTTAGTGATTACGCCATTAATTTTATAAACTCATCAAAAATCCATAAAAGTGTAATCTACCAGACCAAAGAAACACAAACTGGTACAGCTACCATCATGGTGAATGGAGATACCGGGGATAACGTCATCGCTATCTATCCCGGTGCTAATATGACAATTTCACCTGATGAAATCACCATACAAAAAGAAGCCATTACCCATTCAGATATTGTACTTGTACAACTGGAGACAAATTATGAGGCGCTTCAGCAAACAATTCGTCTCGCACAAAAAAATGACATACCGGTAATTATCAATCCAGCGCCATACAATGAAATGGTCAATACCATCATTGATGACATCGATTATATTACGCCAAATGAAACCGAAGCTGGTCTCCTGGCAAACATGTCCGTCAATGACATTGAGTCAGCCAAATGTGCAGCGAAGATTATTCATCAGAAAGGTGTAAAAAATACCATTATTACTTTAGGTAGCAAAGGATCTCTCGCTTATGACGGAACGCAATTCATCTATTCTCCGGCATTCCCGGCAGTTGTAAAAAACACCGCAGGAGCTGGCGACGCCTTCAATGGCGCACTCGCATCTGGCCTTGCTAAAGGAAAATCACTGGCATCCGCATTATGCTACGCCAGCGCATTCGCCTCGCTTGCTGTTGAAACACCCAATGCCTCTGACATGCCAGAAAACGAATCCGTTCTACATCGCATTCAGAGTTCACATTACAAACAAACTATCTCAACTCACTAAATCAAGGAGCAGACTATGAACAATACGCAGAAAAAACTAAAGGTGCTCTTTATTGGAGAATCCTGGCATATTCACATGATTCATTCAAAAGGTTATGACAGCTTTACCTCCAGTAAATATGAAGAAGGCGCTACATGGTTACTGGAATGCTTAAAGAAAGGTGGTGTGGAAATTGATTACATGCCTGCTCACACCGTACAAATCGCATTTCCAGAAAGCATTGATGAACTAAACCGTTATGATGCCATTGTCATTAGCGATATCGGCAGCAATACATTCCTGTTGCAAAACGAGACATTCTATCAGCTCAAAATAAAGCCAAATGCTCTGGAATCAATTAAAGAGTACGTCAAAAATGGTGGTGGTCTGCTTATGATTGGCGGCTATCTGTCATTTATGGGTATTGAGGCAAAGGCCAATTACAAGAACACCATTCTTGCCGAGGTCTTGCCAGTTATTATGCTTGACGGCGATGACCGAGTAGAAAAACCAGAGGGTATCTACGCTGAGGCTGTCTCGCCTGAACATCCTGTTGTAGACGGATTCTCAGACTACCCGATATTTCTTGGATATAACCAGGTTGTCGCCAGAGAAGATGCTGATGTCGTATTAACAATAAATAATGACCCTCTATTAGTGTTCGGTAAATACCAACAGGGTAAAACCGCCTGTTTTATGAGTGACTGTTCGCCGCACTGGGGAACTCAGCAATTCATGTCCTGGCCGTTTTATACCGACCTGTGGGTTAACACGCTTCAATTCATCGCCAGAAAATAAAAAACAATGGAGTAACGAAAGTTACTCCTTTTATAAAATATAAGGATTGATGTATGAACAAGAATAAGTACTCAACCCCCTTACTGATGCTTGCAACCATCTTAGCCGGTATGCTTTCCCCAATGCAGTCTGCCGTTAATGGGCAATTGGGACACTGGTTGCAGGATGGTAATGCTTGCGCAGTAATCTCTTTCGCCAGCGGTCTGGTCGTCATGTTTTTTATTATTATTGCGCGTAAAGAAACACGCCATCAATTCGCGTCGATCCCTACGCTGATTAAAAAGCGGAAAATCCCCTTGTGGAATTGGTTTGCCGGGTTATGCGGGGCGATGGTCGTATTTTCTGAAGGCGCATCAGCCAGCGCGTTAGGCGTTGCCACTTTTCAAACTGCTTTAATTTCCGCCCTGCTCCTTTCCGGCCTGTTGTGCGACCGTTTTGGCGTCGGTGTGGATGAGAAGAAATATTTCACGCCATGGCGCGTTACTGGCGCATTGTTCGCTGTTATTGCCACGATTTTTGTCGTGTCGCCACAGTGGCACTCAACCTCGTTTATCCTGCTGGCTATCCTTCCATTTTTGGCAGGATTACTCGCTGGCTGGCAGCCTGCGGGGAATGCCAAAGTCGCCGAGGCAACGGGATCCATGCTGGTTTCCATTACCTGGAACTTCATCGTCGGCTTTTGTGTCCTGGGTGCTGCGCTGGCGATACGTGTCGCATTAGGGCATGTCACCGTCCAGTTACCCGATACGTGGTGGATGTATCTCGGTGGCCCGCTGGGTCTGCTGTCCATCGGGCTGATGGCGATTCTGGTCAGAGGCTTAGGACTATTAATGCTGGGTGTCGCTTCTACCGCGGGTCAGTTACTGGGATCGGTGTTGATTGATGAGTTAATCCCATCATTAGGCAATACGGTCTATCTGGTCACCATCATCGGTACATTATTCGCGTTAGTAGGTGCAATTGTTACCACCATCCCCGAATACAGAGCATCCAAAATGGCGAAAAAAATGGAGGTGTCAGGATGAAAGGCTTCCTGCAAACCGTAACGGGCCCAGTGGCACACTCAGAAATGGGTCTGACGCTACCGCATGAGCACCTGTTTAACGATTTGTCATCCGTTGTTGACGAGCCACAGTATGCTTTTTCACAGCAGTTGGTGGGAAAGAAAGTCAGTGCTGACCTGCAGTGGGGACTGAAACACGACCCGTACTGCTGCGCCGATAACATGGACAGAAAAGAGATTGATGATGTCATCTTTGAAATCAATAACTTCATGTCACTGGGAGGCAGGACGATTGTCGACGCGACGGGTTCTGAATCTATTGGTCGGGACGCCACTTCATTGCGGGAAGTGGCATTAAAAACTGGTTTGAATATCGTTGCTTCTTCAGGACCTTATCTGGAAAAGTTTGAAAGCGCCAGGATCCACAAACCTGTCGAGTTATTAGCCTCACTTATTGATAAGGAACTGAATCAGGGGATTGGCGAGACGGATATTCGCGCCGGTATGATCGGTGAAATTGGCGTATCACCCGCTTTTACCCAAGCTGAGCGCAACAGCCTGCGCGCGGCGTCTCTGGCACAACGTAATAATCCCCATACGGCAATGAATATCCATATGCCAGGGTGGCTGCGGCTGGGTGATGAGGTACTGGATATTGTCCTTGAAGAGATGAACGTCTCTCCGGCAAAAGTTTCGCTGGCGCACTCAGACCCTTCAGGAAAGGATGTTGCCTATCAACGTAAAATGCTTGACCGCGGCGTATGGCTTGAATTTGACATGATTGGTCTGGACATTACTTTCCCCAAAGAAGGTATCGCCCCAGGTGTTCAGGACACCGCAGATGCGGTAGCGCATCTGATTGAACTGGGTTACGCCGACCAGATCGTATTAAGCCATGATGTTTTTCTCAAACAGATGTGGGCAAAAAATGGGGGGAATGGTTGGGGATTTGTCCCAAATGTTTTCCTCGCCTATCTGGCTGCCCGTGGCGTAGATAACGATACTCTTCGCAAGCTCTGTATTGATAATCCGGCGCGGTTACTCACGGCGTAACTAACATATAGCCCGGCGCCTGATGCCGGGCTATTAATCAACAATCAGTAACCCGCCGTTAAATCATCCACGGAACGCGGGTCGGACGCGCCATACAGTGCGCCATCCGGTCCAACCATAATGCTCTGCGTGCTGCCCATCGCTTCTTTCAGCGCCACTTTCTGTCCTTTTTGCTCCAGCAGCTTAATTGTATCCGGGCTGAAGCCCTTCTCAATACGAAGCTCATCCGGCAACCACTGATGATGGAAGCGTGGTGCGTTGGTCGCTTCGGCGACGTTCATCCCGAAATCAATGCTGTTGACCACCATTTGCAGCACAGTAGTGATAATTCGACTCCCGCCTGGGCTGCCGGTAACCAGCCAGGTTTTCCCATCTTTTACCACGATAGTCGGCGACATAGATGACAGCGGACGCTTCTTCGGTCCGACCGCGTTGGCATCGCCGCCTACCAGACCGTATACGTTCGGTACGCCCGGCTTGGCAGAGAAGTCGTCCATTTCATTATTGAGCAGAATGCCAGTGTTACCCGCCACAATACCGGTCCCGAAGGTGGTATTCAGGGTATAGGTCACCGCCACGGCATTGCCGTCTTTATCCACCACCGAGAAGTGAGTGGTCTGATTGCTTTCATACGGGGCGAGCTTGCCAGGTTTAATCTGGCTGGAAGGCTTAGCCTTGTTGATATCAATCTGATCGGCAAGCGTTTTAGCATAGGCTTTGTTGGTCAATGCCTGCCACGGCACTTTCACAAAATCGGGATCGCCCAGATACTCCGAGCGGTCAGCGTAGGCATACTTCTCCGCTTCAGCCATGACCTGCATGGCGTCGGCGCTGCCAAATCCGTATTTCTTCATATCAAAGTTTTCAAGAATATTGAGGATCTGCACGATGTGAATACCGCCAGAGGAGGGCGGCGGCATGGAGAAGACCTGATACCCGCGATAGTCACCGCTAATCGGCGTACGCTCCACGGCTTTATAGCTGGCTAAGTCCTCTTTGGTCATCAGCCCGCCGTTCTTCTGCATTTCCCCGGCGATCTGATCGGCAATAGCCCCTTTATAAAACGCATCCGGGCCGCTTTCGGCAATCATTTCCAGACTTTTCGCCAGGTTCTTTTGTACCAGCTTATCGCCTTTTTTCAGTGGCTCGCCGTCTTTCCAGAAAATGGCTTTGCTGTTCTCGTGATTAGGGAGCACTTCACTGCCATAGGTTTTCAGATCGTCGGCCAGTGCGTCATTAACCACAAAGCCCTCTTCCGCCAGCTTCATCGCCGGACGTACCACTTTGTTCAGCGGCATCGTGCCGTATTTCTCCAGCGCCAGCGAGAAACCCGCGACGGTACCCGGCGTACCGGATGCCAGATGCGACGTCAGCGACTTTTTCGCATCGGGGTTGCCCTGCTCATCAAGGAACATGTCGCGGGTCGCGCCAGCAGGGGCCATTTCGCGAAAATCAATCGCCGTGGTGTTACCGTCTTTGGTACGCAGCAGCATAAAACCGCCACCGCCCAGATTGCCCGCCTGGGGATGCGTCACCGCCAGCGCGTAGCCAACGGCCACGGCGGCATCAACGGCATTCCCACCCTGTTTAAGAATATCCACCCCCACCTGAGTGGCAAGCGCATCCACGGAGGCCACCATCCCCTGCTGCGCACGCACGGGATGGAACACATCCTCCTCAACACCGTATGATACCGGCGGCGGTGCTGCCGGAGCGGCAGCAACGCTAAAACAACTTCCTGAGAGCAGAGCAGCAATGGCTACCCGGCGTAAAAACGTCGGTTTTATCATCGTTATTCTCCAGATGTATGGGGGTCAGCCCCCACTAAGCCTGGTGCATAACTCTGAAATAATCATCGTAACGGCGAGAAAGGAGTAAACTTAAGAGATCCCCGAGAGGAGAAAAGCGATGAAACGACTCTTACTTTTAGCCATGCTGTTGCCGTTTGCAGGCTTTGCACAGCCCATCAACACCATGAATAACCCGAATCAACCCGGTTATCAGATCCCGAGCCAGCAGCGTATGCAAACCCAAATGCAATCGCAGCAGATTCAGCAGAAAGGGATGCTCAATCAGCAGTTGCAAACGCAGACGCGTATGCAACAACAGCATATGGAAAACCAAATCAATACCAACTCCCAGCGCGTCCTTCAGTCTCAGCCTGGTGAATTTAATTCCAGCCAGCAGCAAATGTTGCCCAACAGCAACGGTGGGATGTTAAGTGGAACCCGTAACCCGGACAGCTCGCTGAATAAGCAACATATGCTGTCGGAGAAAAAGAACGGCGACATGCTGAAGCCCTCCAGCACGCCGCAGCCTAACGTTCCGTTAAAAACAATTGGGCCTTAACAGGGCTGGAAATCCGGACCAATCGTATCAATGGCATCGGTACAGATGCAGTCCACTCCCCAGCGTAGCAGTTCCGCCGCGCGCTGGGGTCGGTTGACGGTATACACCAGAATACGCAGCCCTGCGTCGCGCAGCGCATCCACGCGCGCTTCATCCAGCAGCTTGTGATTAAGATGAATAGAGACGCAGCCCAGCCGCGTTGTCAGCTCACGCCAGTCCTCGCGCCACTCATCAAGCAGTAAGCCTCTCGGCAGTTCAGGCGCCGCCTGCTGCGCCGCTTCAAGCGCGTCAATTTCAAAGGATGACAACAGCGGTGGTGTCATTCCCGCCCACAGTTCCCGAGCGGCCAGCGCTACGGCTTTGCCGGTTAACGTTCCGGTGCCGGTGGTAGGTTTAATTTCAATATTCGCCATCATACCGTGCTGACGGCAGCGCTCGGCCACTTGCGAGAGCAGCGGTAGCGGTTCGCCTTTAAACTCACCGCTAAACCAGCCGCCGGCGTCCACGCGCAATAAATCCTGCCAGTTCAGCTCGCCTGCCACACCCCAACCATTGCTGGTGCGTTCCAGGTTGTCGTCATGCAGCAAGAAGATCTCACCGTCTTTCGACAATTTAGCGTCAAACTCAATCATGGTATGCCCGTATCGCGCCCCCATGTCGATCGCCGCCAGGGTGTTTTCCGGTGCCAGCTTACCGCCGCCGCGATGGGCGACGATATGGGGGTAAGGCCAGTTACTCATACGCGTTGTCCTGTTTCGCCATCAAAAAGATGCAGATGATTTTCCGGCAGATGCAGCCACAGCGTGCTGCCTGCCGTCGGGCGATGCTGATGCGCCAGTCGCACCACCAGCTTTTGCTCACCCCAACGTCCGTGTGCCAGGTTATCCGCTCCCAGCATTTCCAGCGTGTCGACGACCAACGGCACGCCGCCTTCGGCCTGCGAGCTTAGCGCAATATGCTCCGGGCGGATACCCAACGTCATGTTACGCCCACCAGACTCCCTCGCGCTTCTGCCGAGGGGCAACGTCATGCCGTCATCCAGTTCAAAATGGGTGCCCGAGGCGCTGATGCGCCCGTCCAGCAGATTCATCGCCGGGCTGCCGATAAAACTCGCCACAAAGCGGCTGGCAGGCTTTTCATATACCTCAACCGGCGTGCCGATCTGCTCGGCAATGCCTTTGTTCATCACCATCACCCGCTGGGCGAGGGTCATCGCTTCTACCTGATCGTGCGTCACATACAGTGAGGTGGTTTTCAGTCGGCGATGCAGATGTTGTAACTCCAGACGCATCTGTACGCGCAGCTTGGCATCGAGGTTAGACAGCGGCTCATCAAACAGGAATACCGCTGGGTCACGGACAATCGCCCGCCCCATCGCCACACGCTGGCGCTGACCGCCAGAAAGCTCGCGCGGACGACGCTTGAGCAGTTCACCCAGCTCGAGAATACGCGCCGCCTCTTTCACCCGTTCGGCAATATGCTCCTTGCCCATCCCACGGATTTTCAGCCCCCAGGCCATATTTTCTTCCACGCTCATATGTGGGTAGAGCGCGTAGTTCTGAAAGACCATCGCAATGCCGCGATCCTTAGGCTCCATTTCGGTGACGCGTTTATTATTAATCCAGATATCGCCGCCGCTCACCCGTTCAAGCCCGGCCACCATCCGTAGCAGCGTTGACTTACCGCAGCCGGATGGGCCAACCATCACGATAAATTCTCCGTCCGCGACATCCAGCGTCAGCGGTTTAATCACCTGGGTTTTGCCGTCCCAGCTTTTGGTTACTGCCTGTAGTTTTAAACCAGCCATTTTTATTTCTCACTATCGACCAGGCCACGTACGAAGGCACGCTGCATGGCTAACACGATGATTACCGGAGGGATGAGCGTCAGCAGCATGGCTGCCATTACCTGATTCCACTGCGTGGTGCCTTCACCAGTAGCAATCATGCCTTTGATACCTGCCACCGCAGTGCCCAAATTGACATCGGTAATAATTAACAACGGCCACAAATACTGGTTCCAGCCGTAGATAAAGGTGATCACAAACAGCGCCGCCAGATTGGTTTTTGACAGCGGTAGTACAATATCGCGGAAAAAACGCATCGGTGACGCGCCGTCAATACGCGCCGCCTCAACCAGTTCATCCGGCAGGGTCATAAAAAACTGCCGGAACAGGAACGTCGCAGTCGCCGATGCCATTAACGGCAGCGTCAGACCCGCATAGCTGTCGAGCATTTTCAGGTTGGCGATCACTTCCACCGTCGGGAAAATACGCACCTCTACCGGCAGCATCAGCGTGATAAAAATCATCCAGAAGAACAGGTTACGCAGTGGAAAGCGGAACCAGACGATGGCGAATGCGGAGAGCATAGAGACGGTGATTTTCCCTACCGTAATACTGAACGCCATGATGAAACTGTTGAGCATCATCAGCCAGAACGGCGCGCTGTTAACGCCCACGCCGTTGACCCAGATGTATTTCATGTTTTCCAGCAGTTGTGTGCCGGGAACCAGCGTCATCGGCGTTTCAAAGACTGCTTTGTTATCCAGCGTCGCCGCAACAAACGCGACGTACAGCGGAAACAGGATCACCATGATCCCCATAATCAACATGGCATGGCTGAATATTGTCAGCCCACGACGATTCTCAATCATTGGTAACGCACCTTACTTTCCACATAGCGGAACTGCACCACCGTCAAAATAATGACCAGGAACATCAGCACTACCGATTGGGCGGCCGAGGCGGAGAGATCCAGCCCGACAAAGCCTTCGCGATAGATCTTATAAATCAACGTAGTGGTCGCCTGTACCGGCCCACCCGCCGTGGCGGCATCGATCACCGGGAAGGTATCAAAGAAGGCATAAACCAGATTCACCACCAGCAGAAAGAAGCTGACCGGTGCAATCAGCGGCAGCGCCAGCTTAAAGAAGCGGCGAACCGGTCCCGCACCATCAATCGCGGCGGCTTCAATCAGCGACCGCGGAATAGACTGTAGTGCGGCAAAGAAGAACAGAAAGTTGTAACTAATCTGCTTCCAGACCGACGCAAACACCACCAGAAACATCGCCTGACCGCTGTTTTGCGCATGGTTCCAGTCATAGCCAAACTCACCGAGAAAATGGGTAATCAGCCCGCGCCCTGGGTTAAACAGGAAGATCCACAATACGGCGGCGACGGCGGGCGCGACGGCGTAAGGCAACAGCATCAGCGTCTGGTAAAAACGGCTGCCGCGCACCACGTAATTCACCAGCGCCGCAAAAAATAACGACACCAGCAAACCGCTTACCGTGACTAATGTACTGAACTTAATGGTGGTCCAGAATGAATCAAGGTAGTACGGGTCATGAAACAGCGCGATAAAGTTTTCCAGTCCGACAAACTGGCTAGAAAGACCAAACGGATCAACGGATTGTAGTGAGTACCACAGCGCTTCACCGGCGGGCCAGATAAAGAAAATAACGGTGATAACCAACTGCGGGGCCACCAGCAAATAGGGAAGCCAGCGCGAGCGGAACACCGGACGGGATGAAGACATGTAGGTTCTTTTCCTGGAAGGTGCCAGATTGCGGTGCAAACACCGTATCCGGCCTACAAACTACACGCATTTGTAGGCCGGGTAAGTCGCAGCCGCCACCCGGCATTTCACATTACGATTTAGTCGATTGCTCAAAGCGGCGCAGTAACTGATTGCCACGCTCAACGGCAGCATCCAGCGCCTGCTGCGGGGTTTTCTTCCCGGTCCAGACGCTTTCCAGTTCTTCATCTACGATGGTGCGGATCTGCGGCATGTTGCCCAGACGCAGCCCTTTGGTGAACGGCAACGGTGGCTTGTTCAGCATCTGGCGGGTGGCGATATCAGCCCCAGGGTTCTTATCATAGAAGCCCTGCTCGCGGGTCAAGTCGTACGCGGCGGTGGTAATGGGCAGGTAGCCGGTCTTCTGGTGCCATTCGGCAGCAATTTCAGGCTTCGCCAGGAAGTTGAGGAACTGCGCCACGCCTTCGTAGGTTGCTTTGTCTTTACCCTGCATCACCCACAGGCTGGCCCCCCCGATAATCGCGTTCTGCGGCGCGCCCTTCACATCGGCATCGTACGGCATCATGCCGACGCCATAGTTGAATTTGGCGTAGTGGCGGATGTCAGCCAGAGAACCGGAAGAGGCAGTGGTAATGGCACAATCCCCGTTATAGAACTTCTCGGTAGACTCGTCTTTACGCCCGAAGTAGCTGAAATCCCCTTTTTTGTTCAACTCTTCCAGCAGGGCGATATGTTTCACCTGTTCCGGTTTATTGAATTCCAGCACCGCGTCAGTACCATCAAAGCCGTTGTTTTTGGTGGCTACCGGCAAACCATTCCAGGCGCTGAAGTTTTCAATCTGAATCCATCCCTGCCAGCCGCTGGCGTAGCCGCACTTCATGCCTGCTGCTTTCAGCTTCGCGGTGTATTCCGCCAGATCCTGCCAGGTTTTTGGCGGCTGCTCAGGGTCTAAACCGGCTTTTTTGAAGGCATCTTTGTTGTAGTACAGCACCGGCGTGGAGCTGTTAAACGGCTGGGAGAGTAAGTGTCCGCTTTTAGAGTCGGTGTAATAACCGGAAACCGTCGGCACGAACTGAGACTCATCGAAGTTAATACCAGCCTCTTTGAATACTTCATAGACCGGTTTAATGGCTTTCGAGGCCATCATCGTTGCCGTGCCCACTTCATAAACCTGCAGTAGCGCAGGTGCGTTTCCGGTACGGAAAGCCGCAATACCTGCGCTCAGGCTCTGCTCGTAGTTGCCTTTGTACTGCGGAACAATTTTGTAGTCGGGATTGGCGGCATTAAAACGTTGCGCCAGTGAATCAACTTCTTTACCCAGTTCACCTTCCATTGAGTGCCAGAACGGGATAGTGGTGACGGCCAGAGCCTGACCTGCAAACGCCAGGCTAAGTGCCAGTCCTAAAGCTGTATGTCGTAACGATATCATCGGTTATCTCTCTTGTTGTGCCGGATGCGCGATATCACGCGTTTTATGCTCGCGGGGGTAACATGACATGCTCGAATGACAGAAAAATAACTTTTTTATTACAAAAAAAAGATAGTAAGGCGACAAACAGATGGCAAGGCGGTGAAAGCGTAGTGACAGGAAAATGCGGGGTGGTGCACAACAAAGCCGGGTAACGCTATGTCTTACCCGGCCAGGATGACGTTATCTGTTGCAGCCAGCAAGGAACATTAATCTTTACGCCAGCGTCGTTCATATTCATTCTGTAAACGCTGCTGTTCCCGCCGCTCACGTTCGCGCTGAATATCCGATTTCTCATCTTCCCAGCCCGGGCAGACAGAGGAGGTGAACACTTCACAGGGCGAGCTAGACTGCGCTAACGAGTTGTCCGGTTTCTCTTCCCAGATTGAAGGGTCGCGCGGGTCGAACGCTGGCGGTGTTAAGGCCAGGGTATTTGATGAAAGCGTCAAAAACAAACCGCCAATCATCATGCAGCTACCGGAACGTATCATCCTTTCTCCATGTTCACTTTTATTATTGATAACTATTCTCAATAATAACATAGAGCAATAAAAAGGGGCCATATCAGGCCCCCTTGTCCATTCAGAGAATGTTAACCGCCAAGATACGCGCTGCGCACTGCTTCGTTAGCCAGTAACGCATCACCGGTGTCTTCCAGCACCACATGACCGTTTTCCAGCACGTAGCCGCGATCGGCGAGCTTCAGCGCCTGGTTAGCGTTCTGTTCGACGAGGAAGATTGTCATCCCCTGCTCGCGCAGTTGTTCGATGGTGTTGAAGATCTGCTGGATGATAATCGGCGCCAGACCCAGCGACGGCTCATCAAGCAGCAGCAGCCGCGGCTGACTCATCAGCGCACGGCCTATCGCCAGCATCTGCTGTTCACCGCCGGACATCGTGCCCGCACGCTGAATTCGACGTTCATGCAGGCGGGGAAACAGGTCATACACCCACTTGATGCGTTCCTGAAACTGGTCCTTTTCGGCAAAGAAGCCGCCCATCGCCAGGTTCTCTTCCACCGTCATGCGGGAAAACACGCGACGCCCCTCCGGAACAATCGCTACCGCTTCGCGCATGATTTTCGCCGTCTGCCAGTCGGTAATGTCTTTACCATCAAAGACAATTCGCCCACTTGTCGCTCGCGGATCGCCGCACAGCGTACCAAGCAGCGTGGTTTTTCCCGCGCCGTTGGCGCCGATAAGCGTCACGATTTCACCCTGATTGATATACAAGCTGACGTCGTGCAGCGCCTGTATCTTGCCGTAGTGGGCGCTGACTTTGTCAAAGGACAACATGACTTTTTCCATATTATGCGTCACCACCATTATGCTTCACCTAAATAGGCGCGGATCACGTCCGGGTTGTTACGAATCTGTTCCGGCGTCCCGTTCGCCAGCGGCGTGCCCTGATTCACCACGTAAATACGGTCGGAAATACCCATCACCAGCTTCATGTCGTGCTCAATCAACAAAATAGTGGTGTTGTGATGGTTACGCAGTTCAGCAATCAGCTCGTCCAGCTCTTTGGTCTCTTTCGGGTTGAGGCCTGCGGCGGGTTCGTCGAGCATCAGGATTTCCGGCTGGGTCACCATGCAACGTGCAATCTCCAGACGGCGCTGGTCGCCGTAGGCCAGGTTACTGGCCTGACGGTTGGCGTGCTCCAGCAAACCAATACGCTCCAGCCAGGTGGCGGCGCGATCCAACGCTTCACTCTGCGCGCGACGGAACGACGGGGTTTTCAACAGGCCGGAGAAGACGCCGGTTTTCAGCTGCTGATGTTGCGCCACCAGCAGGTTTTCAATCACCGTCATCTCGCGAAACAGACGCACGTGCTGGAAAGTACGCACCACACCCATCCGCGCAATTTGCTGACCCGGCAGCCCTTCCAGATGCTGGTCGCGCAGCTTAATCGTCCCACCCGTCGGCTTATAAAAACCGGTCAGGCAGTTAAAGACCGTGGTTTTTCCCGCGCCGTTTGGCCCGATTAACGAGACGATCTCTTGTGGTCTCAGCTCCAGTTCAACGTTGTTTACCGCCAGCAGACCGCCGAAGCGCATCATCAGGCCGTTGACGGATAATAATGGCTGACTCATGCCTGCTCTCCTTTTGCTTCCCCGTTTTTCAGCTTCAACTGCGGACGGGTCATCGGCAACAAGCCCTGCGGACGCCAGATCATCATCAGTACCATTAAACCACCCAGCATTAACATGCTGTATTCATTGAAATCACGCATCAGCTCGCGTGACACCACCAGCAGGATGGCCGCGAGGATCACTGCGAACTGTGAGCCCATTCCGCCCAGTACCACAATCGCCAGCACAAAGGCCGACTCGGCAAAGGTGAAGGATTCCGGGCTGACAAAACCCTGACGCGCGGCAAACAACGTACCGGCAAAACCGGCGAACGCGGCGCTGATGGTAAAGGCGGTCAGCTTGATGCGCGTAGGGTTTAAGCCCAACGAGCGACAGGCAATTTCATCTTCGCGCAGCGCTTCCCACGCACGACCCAACGGCATACGCAGCAGACGGTTGATGACAAACAGCGAGAAGACCACCAGCAGCAGCGCCACCAGATAGAGGAAAATAACGCGGTCAGAGGGATCGTACTTCACGTTAAAGAAGTTGCTGAAGGTATCCCAGCCACCTTCACGGGCAGTACGGCTGAACTCCAGACCGAAAAAGGTCGGTTTCGGGATCTGGCTGATACCGTTCGGACCACCGGTCACTTCGGTGTTGTTGAGCAGCAGGATACGGACGATTTCGCCGAAGCCTAAAGTCACAATCGCCAGATAGTCACCGCGCAGGCGCAGTACCGGGAAGCCGAGCATAAAGCCCGCAGCAGCGGAAACCAGCCCCGCCAGCGGCAGACAGGTCCAGAAGCCGAGTCCGTAATAGTGGTTCAGCAGCGCGAAGGTGTAAGCACCGATGGCATAGAAGCCGCCGTAACCCAGCACCAGCAGACCGGAAAGTCCCACCACCACGTTTAAGCCGAGGCCGAGGATGATATAAATCATCGTCAGCGTGGCAATATCAACCGTACCGCGCGACACCATAAACGGCCACGCCACGGCAATCACCAGCAGCGCCACCAGGAACAGCTTCTGTTTAACGGTGGAGCCATCAATCGCCGGCAGAATAAACTTCGGTCCGGAGACGCTCTTCAAGCCCTTCTGGAAAGCTGGACGCAACAGTTGGAAGAGAAAAACCACGCCAGTGCCGATAAACACCCACTGCCAGCGGATATCCGCGGCGGTATCCACCACCAGTTTGGTGCCGTCAAGCTCCAACTGGACACCCATAAAGACGCCCGCCAGGATGAAGAACATAGCGGCAGAGAGCAGCGCCATTGCAAAATGCATCGGTTTCATACTTTCTCTACCTCCGGGCGACCCAGAATACCGGTCGGCATCACCAGCAGCACCAGAATCAGCAGCGCGAATGAAACCACGTCTTTGTATTCGGTACTCAGATAAGCAGAGGAGAGCGCTTCCGCAACACCCAGAATCAGACCGCCGATCATCGCCCCAGGAATGCTGCCGATGCCGCCCAGTACCGCCGCGGTAAAGGCTTTCATCCCGGCCATAAAGCCGATATAGGGGTTAATTACGCCGTAGAACTGGCCGAGCAGTACGCCCGCTACCGCCGCCATTGCCGCGCCAATCACAAAGGTCAGTGCAATCACGCGATCGGTATTTATGCCGAGCAGGCTGGCCATTTTCAGGTCTTCCGCGCAGGCACGGCAGGCACGGCCCATACGGGAGTAACGGATAAACAGCGTCAGCGCCAGCATCGCCAGGAAGGTTACAATCCAGATAACCAACTGCATGGTGGTGATGGAAGCAGAGAAGTTTTCGCTACTGCCGACGGTCCACTGGCCGTTAAACAGGCTGGGCAGCGCCACATCGCGCGAACCTTCCGTCAGGCTGACGTAGTTTTGCAGGAAGATGGACATCCCGATAGCGGAAATCAGCGCGATCAGGCGCTTAGAGCTGCGCACGGGCCGATACGCTACGCGTTCAATGCTCCAGCCGTAGGCGCTGGCAATCACAATCGCGCCGACAAAGCCCGCCGCGACCAGTAGCCAGCTGGAATCAATACCCATCATCATTAGCGCAGCGATGATCATAAAGGAGACATAGCTGCCGATCATATACACCTCGCCGTGGGCGAAGTTGATCATGCCGATAATGCCGTACACCATCGTGTAACCGATAGCGATCAGCGCGTAGGTGCTTCCCAGCGTGACGCCGTTAAACATCTGCTGCAAGAAATAGAGGAACTGCTCGGACATAAGGTAACCTTTCTTAACCCGCCCGTTTTGCACGGGCGGTGGGATAACTCGTCTTCAGCTATTACTTCGCGACGGTCGATGATCCGTCCGCGTGCCACTGGAAGACACCAAACTCAAATCCCTTCAAATCGCCTTTTTCGTCCCATTTCAGCGGCCCAATCACGGTGTCAGCCCCGTGTGCTTTCAGATCTTTCACCAGATCCAACGGCTCTTTGCTACCGCTGCGATCCATTGCGGTCGCCAATGACTGGACGGCTGCATAAGTGATCCACACGTACGGCCCGGTTGGATCTTTCTTGTCAGCTTTGAGCGCATCGACGATAGCTTTATTCGCCGGATCCTGGTCATAGCGTTTTGGCATGGTCACCAGCATGCCTTCAGCGGCATCACCGGCAATGTTAGACAGCGACGCATTGCCCACGCCCTCAGGTCCCATAAACTGGGTATTCAGCCCGACGGAGCGAGCCTGGCGCAGCATTTGTCCCATTTCCGGGTAGTAGCCGCCGTAATAAACAAAATCGATATTTTCTTTTTTCAGGCGGGCGATCAGCGCAGAAAAATCTTTTTCCCCGGCAGTGATCCCGTCAAAGAAGACGATATTGGCTTTGCCCGCTTTCAGGCTCTCCTGCACTGAACGCGCCAGGCCTTCACCGTATTGCTGTTTATCGTGAATGATGGCGATGCGTTGCGGCTTCACCTTCTCCAGAATGTATTTCGCGGCGGTCGGCCCCTGAGAGGAGTCCAGGCCCGCTGTACGCATAATGTGTGCGTAACCGCGCTGGGTCAGTTCCGGGTTGGTCGCGCCCGGGGAAATCATCAGAATGCCTTCGTCTTCATAGATATCTGATGCGGGCTGCGTGGAAGATGAGCACAGATGACCAATGACGTACTGAATGCCGTCATTGACGATTTTGTTCGCTACCGCAACGGCCTGTTTCGGATCGCAGGCATCGTCATATTCGACGGCAACCAGTTTGTCGCCTTTGACCCCGCCTTTGGCATTGATATCTTTAATGGCCTGACGTGCGCCATTAAATTCCATATCACCCCACTGCGCGACCGGACCTGACATCGCCCCGACAACAGCGACCTTGATATCCTCCGCCATGACCGCGTGTGACATTGCCAGTGCTATCACCCCTGCGATGATTGTTTTCGCATTCCGTTTCATTTTCCTGAATCCCCATTCGTGATGATGTATATATTTTGTATTTATGTGGTTAAAAAGCAGACTGTGCTTTTTTTGAACTGTACTATTTTTACCAGTCTCGTTAATGGTTTAGCGCAGTTTTTTAAGCAAATTACGGCTAAAATCTCTATTTTTCAGTCGATTAAGAAAAGATAATATTCTGCTTTTCACTATAGATAAACAAAAAAAAGTGCATTTGTCAGCATAAAATAACGGCACAAAGAGCGGAATAAAATGCTGCATTCCAGGGTATTATCCTGCCTGTTTTTCAAACTCTACTGTTTCAATCTGTCATTGTCGTTGTTACAAAACTATTAACCTGGTT
>NZ_JAHLRC010000249.1:0-1780 GCF_018919545.1 Citrobacter sp. S46_ASV_140 | reverse complement strand
GTACAGCAGACACCATTGTATTGGGAACCAACCAATACCGCTAAGTTTATGAATACCAATACAGGTATTATTGGAACGATGGGGACAGGTAAAACTCAATTTACAAAGTCTCTAGTGACGCAGCTGATGCGAAATCAGTCGAATAATGTTGATGGTAAACCGATTGGACTGTTGATCTTTGATTACAAATCGGATTATGTCGATGATGCTTTTATAGAGGCTACTCGGGCTAAAAAATACCAACTTTCTTTGCTACCATATAATCCGTTATCTTTATTTGGAGATATGCCGATGTTGCCAAGACATACGGCAATGGCGTTTGCTGAAACGATGGGGAAAGCCTATAACCTTGGCGTAAAACAGCGGATGAAATTGGTGGGGCTAATAATGGAATGCTATGATCAAGCAGGTATAGTCCCACATGATCGTTCAACATGGAATCGTGTTGCACCCACTATTGAAGATGTTTGGCAGCAATATTTGGCTCAGGAAAAAGTTGACGAGGATTCATTGTATGCGGCACTTTATAATTTAGCTGGATTCCAAATTTTTGAGACAGACCCTACAAAAATGACCAGTTTGTATGATTTAGTTGACGGTGTTACTGTTATTGAGTTAGCAGGTTATCCAACGGAGATACAAAATCTTGTCGTCGCACTTACGCTTGATCTTTTTTACGCACAAATGCAGAAACGTGGAAAGCCTACAGTTCAAGGTGATTATCGGCAACTTACCAAAATGATTTTGGTAGATGAAGCTGATAATTTTATGAGACAGGATTTTGCTAGCTTGAGAAAGATTCTTAAAGAAGGACGTGAATATGGTGTTGGTGCTATTCTCTCAACACAAGAAATTACTCACTTCAAAACTGGTGAGAACAATTATTCTTCATATATTTTAACATGGATTATTCATCGGGTTTCAGAAATTAAGAACGCAGATATCAAAGCCGTTTTCAATATTGATGACAAAGGTGAACAAGAATCACTAATGGGACTGATTAGGCAGTTAGATAAACATTTTAGTCTATATATTGATGGCAATAAAATAGTTAAGAAAATGCGTGATAAAGCATTTTGGGAGTTAACAAAATGATTTTTATTATTTAGATTAAGTGTATATTTTATTCTTTATGGACTCCATTTCTAATTTTAGATAGAGTCCATAATATGCAATTTAATGAATGGTGACTAAATAAAATGAATATTATTCCAGAAAGTAAAAGTCTTGAGAAGATCTTAACAGGATTAGAGACTAAATATATAGTCCCTGACTATCAGAGAGATTATTCTTGGTCAGTAAATGAGGTGGAAACGTTATGGACAGATATTGTAATATCTCATGAGCAGCAATCTGAATATTTTATGGGGACAATAGTATTAAAGAAACATCAAAAAGAAACCGATACCTTTGATATTGTAGATGGTCAGCAGCGTTTAGCTACTTTTTCGATGTTATTCTATGTTCTCGCTAGCTTAGGAGAGTCTTTTTCCTCAAACCCTGACATACTCAGGCAAGTTGAGAGAAACCCTGCATCAATGGACCTATCTAATAAAATTGCTAAGATCGCGAGAGCAAGGCTAAGAGAACCAAGCGAGCCGGATAATTATTATTTACGCTTGAATAAAAAAGATAATGATCTTTTTGATTATATTATTAGGAATGAGAAAAAGGATTCTTTTTCTGTAGATGATGCTGCTTATAAGATCAATAAGAATGATAATCGTCTTCTGAAGACTAAAAAAACGTTCATCAAAAAAATTATTGATGAGTTTACTGG
>NZ_JAHLRC010000248.1:0-1794 GCF_018919545.1 Citrobacter sp. S46_ASV_140 | reverse complement strand
AAAAGTTATCATTGTTGTTATATTATGATACGAAATTGAAACACTTCGCGGTTCTCGCTGTAGGGTCGGGTCCATACTGGTGGTCTTTATGGGCTAAGTGGTATCATGACTCGCCAACCGCCTGGCGCACCAGCAAGAGTAGAAACATCATGTCTGAGACTGGCAATGTCAGTTATCTGATTGAAAAAATAATAATATTTACGCCAGCTACACAATCGCTGGCGCGGATAGATCAACCCAATCAGCGGATAAAACTCAAACACTCGGCGTCATTATGTCTTTTATTACTTATTCAACATCGTGGGCAAGTGGTTTCCCAAAACGAACTACTGGAATTCGGCTGGGGTAAAAATCACCGCCAGGTGAGCTTCAACGCCTTTTATCAAAGCATTCTCTCTTTGCGCAAAAGTTTGCTGCAGCTGGAACTGGAGCAACCGCTTATCACCACGATCCCCCGCAAAGGGCTGATCATCCAGGAAGAGTTCAATATTCAGGTGATTGAAACTCCGAAGGAGAGCGTATCTTTTACAGCAGAACCCTTAGTGCCGGATGTCGCCATAGAAGAACTGTCAGATGACACAGCGCGCCAACCTTTGATCACCACTGCTGAAATGGTAATACTTGCTATTACCCTGATGATTTGTGTGCTTATAATGTATCCGTGGCAAACCAGTGATAACTATTTCTCCGGCTATATCACCGCAGACAACGCCCCCACTGACTGTCAGTATTATTTTAATAATGATGCCAGTAATTTCTCCCGACATACGGCATTTATCAACAAAAATCCTGGGCTGTGTCAGAGCCATAAATTTATCTATATCACCACCTACCCTGAATCCAAAAAATTATCTGTGCTTGTATGTCGCTCACTGATGAAAAACAGGCAGGAAAACGCCTGTCAGTCGGTTTATTACCCACGGTATGATAGCTAATGAATTTTTATTCCCGAACGCCCCGCATCCAGACAGGTATTATCCTGCTGCTTTGTTTTGCTGCGCTAATTGTTACCGCCGTCTACCGGTACAGTAAAAACAATGGTCAGTTACATAATCTGACCTGTCGGTCTGCCATCGAGATTGTACGCAAGACAAGCTCATTCCGAGGGATCATTGATATCAAAACCGGCGGCAGCAAAGGTATTGTAAATATTGATGGCATTATCAAAGATGCCGAAAATAATGAGCAGACCGTGCAACGCATGGTACTTTTTACACAATCCAGCTACGGCTCAAGCCCGGTTTGGATTTCGCAGAAAATCCAAATCTCCAATCGCGAAACAGCACCCGCCAGTCTCATTCAGGAACTCCTCCCCGACTTCTTCCTGACCAACACCAGCGTATCCAACGTCGATTTTTTTGCGCTGAATAGAGAGATGTATTTGATTACCAAAGAGGGGATCCCCTATCTGTACTGCCAGAATTATGCGTTGCCGGAAAATGAATAATCAGTAAGCGAAGATTAAAAAAAAACAAAAACGATTTGAAAGAGTCACTTGATACGGGCATCACGAACTACACGCCCAAGATGTCTTGGTGTGTTAATGCTGATTCATAAAGATTATTTTCTCTCATAATATAAAAACCCTATTCTAACCTACACTACCATAACTCGCTGATTATGCGAACATTGTTACCCTGCTCGTCCAGCGTTATAACTTTCTGGTTTTCCAATAATCCCTTCCCTCTCTGACCGCCAGTAACAAATGTCACCGACAGTTGTATATTGATGCAACGATGATTTTATAGCTCGGGCGACTTTTCAGGCGCAGAGTTAGCGGTGAAATTTGACGGT
>NZ_JAHLRC010000247.1:0-1872 GCF_018919545.1 Citrobacter sp. S46_ASV_140 | reverse complement strand
CCTCAATAGCGCCCCGTAGAGCGCTATTCATTATTATTATCAAACGGGTTGTTTACGCGCTTCTATCTCTTCAACGATGCGGACATACATCTTCTCGTTAAGGTTGTAGAAACAGCCCATAGCTACAATGGTGATCACCGCCAAGGCGCAAGGATAAATAAAGATCAACTGACGCAATCCTTCGACCGTACTTGCAGATTGCACCACATTGGGGACGTAGCCGATTTGCGTCAGCATCCAGCCCGGGAAGAATCCTGCCAGCGCTTGTGACACTTTACGGAAGAAGGTGAAACCGGTGTATACCGTACCTTCAGAGCGTACGCCGGTACGCCATTCGCCATATTCCACGGTATCGGAGACCAGCGCCCAGTTCAGGCTGTTGACGAATGCCGAGCCGAAGAACGCCAGACAAGAGAACGCGACAAAACTGACGGAGCCGCCGCCAAAGAAGTAGTTAAGCAGATCGCCCGCCACCCAAATCAGCAAACCGCCGATGTAGACTTTTTTCTTGCCGAAACGTCTGACCATGCCAGGCATCAAGAAGACGCCGATGAAGATACAACCCATGCTAAAAAAGCCCATCCAGGAAAGGAGGATCGGGTCATTAAGAACGTACTGGGTGTAGTAGACCTGAATCGCCAGCTTGACGTTAAACGCGCCAAGCGTGCAAAGGTTGGCAATGCACAGAATAAACAGCGGGCGGTTACCGGCGATGGCGCGAAAGGATTGCAGCAATCCCGGTTTTTGCGCGGCATCAACGGGTTTCACTTCCACGTAACGTTCTTTTACCCCGGCATAGCAGAGCCACATAAACAGCAGGCCAAACAGAGAAAACAACGTGGCGGCGAAGATATAACCCAGCTGCGAGTTGCCTTCGATCAGGTTCATTACGGGAACAAAACCGACGGTACACAGCAACAGACCCAGGGTTGCGCCACCTTGCCGCCAGGCGGCAAGCGACGCGCGTTCGTCAGGATTTTTCGTAATCGCGGGAACCATCGCACCATAAGAGCAGTTCATCATGCTGAAAAACAATCCGTACAGCATAAACAGCACCGTTGCCATGACCGTTTTACCGGTTACTTCAAACGGTGTACCGACAAAGTTTGCAATCGCCAGCAAGGTAACCGGAAATGCGGCATAAAGAACGAACGGCCGGAATTTTCCCTTCGGGCCGATTTTGCGGCGGGAATCAAGCATAATCCCGGTGCCCATATCGGTAAACGCGGTAAAAAACTTGGCGATGAGGAAAATGATACCGCCATAAGTTCCAGGTAAACCAAGGACATCGGTATAAAACTTGAGTAAATAGAGCGTACCAATATCCAGCAGGATATTGGAGCCTAAATCACCCATCCCATAGGCGAGTTTTTCTTTGAACGGCAAGCGTAGGGTTGCCGGATTAGAGGAAGTCTGACTCATTATTATTCTCCATGTGCCCGCGAGTTTCCCCACGGGCGAGCCGCATTAGATGTTGCGTAAAGTGGCAAACAGTGACGCCCATTCACTCTTCGCGCGATAAAACACCGGAGGCTTGCCAATAGGCGCATCCACGGTAATTTCACCGCCCTGGTAAGTTTCCCCAGTCCAGATGTTGACCCAGCTATCCTCCGGCAGATACAGAGTCCAGTTTTGCTGGCCTTGTTCGTGAACCGGCGCAACCAACACATCCTGTCCCAGTAGGTACTGATATTTCAGGGTGTAGGTCCGTGCATCGTCTTCGTAATGTAGGAATAGCGGACGCATCACCGGCAGACCGGTAGCGCTGTTTTGTGCGACTGCCTGTTTCAGATACGGTTTAAGGGTGGTAAAGACGGTGGTCATACGAGCAAAGTGGGCGATGGTTTCAGCATCACCATCAAACTGCCAGTT
>NZ_JAHLRC010000246.1:0-1918 GCF_018919545.1 Citrobacter sp. S46_ASV_140 | reverse complement strand
ATATTGATCCCTTTCAGAGCTTTCGATGAATCACGAATCTATTACGAATTAGACGCAGAAGAGTATCACTATACAAAAGTACCCTCTATTTATGATATACCAGAAAGGAAACGGAACATTGTTTATTATACTCATCCATATAAGAGGAAGCATCGAGCTATGGCTGATGAGGTATATGACAATACACAACGCAACATAGATGAAGGCTGGTTCATTGGGATTAATAAATCTCGTAATTAGAATTATTACTGGAATCATTTTTATTTTTGGGCTGTGCCAACTGGTTCAATTTATCTGCTAAATTAATTATTAGGAATTTAAATGAGTAATAATATTAGTGAAATCCTGAATGATTTGAAAAGCAAAATGACCAACTGGAATTATCCAATAGAAGAGCCTATCACAGACCAATACATTTTGAGTATAAATAAGCGAAAATCAACTTCTATCTTAAGTCCAACACTTGATAAGCTAGGTGATGAAGTTTACTTATTATTAGTAAATCAACCTGATTATGTTACATTTTTAGAAACAATGGATGGATTTGAATTTGATGGCTTAATCTTATTTAGCCTATCCATACCAGAGCCATTAGTAAGAAACTTGTTTATTATGAATGATTTTTATAGGGATAATGATGATTACATCAATCCTGATTTAAGTGAGCGATTAGTGATTGGCAATGATAGTATCTCTATATTTACTTACGATAGTAAAACAAACCTTTTTGAAATTAGAGATAATGTAGGCACCGAAAATGTCTTTGGATCATTCCCAAACTTTACAGATTTCTTATCAGAAATATTAGATACAGTAGCTTAAATTATGGAGGGGTATAACGCCCCTTTTTTCTTATTAATTTTTAGCTAAGGAGTCATTTTGTTAATTACAAAAAATGATCTAGATGAATTCGGTGAGTTAGCAAACCAATTCATTAGCAGTAGCGATCGTGCTTCATTAACTGCACTTCACTAAAAACGATTTATAATTCCCCCATCCTTTATATGAAATACATTATCTAATTAGTGTGAAATATCTGTTTTATCACTAGAAAATATTCTGCTCCGAATTATTTTAATTATCTTTAACTTTTCTGAATCTAAACTTTATGACTTTAATTATCCAACCGTTTACCGCTGCGATAAAATTAAAATCGTATAGTTAAATTTATATATATGTCCGTTACCCAACGTTCATCCGGTGCTTCCGGATTGAACTGCCGCTGGAGCCTGTTGGCGTCACGATACTGGCCTCCCCTTTACGCGCTCGTAGGCTTCGGTCCCCGACCTGAGCCTTTTCCCGGGACACTTCATCAGCCGCCAGACCCAATTAATCGCACACTGTTGTTCGCTATCTTGCAGTTCGTGATAGATCTTGCGCTCGAGATTGTCGTAATTCTGTACATTCATTTACACTTTTTACGAAATGACTGGCGTGAACACAAAAAAGTTCTTGTCAGATGCCCTATAAGCCAGGAATGATACACGACTGATGTTGATGACCCGAACAGGTAAAGAGGATGGGTATGAAGAATAAAATGTTGCTGGGTGCACTCCTGCTTGCAAGCAGCGTCGTCTGGGCCGCGCCGGCCGCAACAGCTGCTCCCACCGGAATTGATAAGTATGAGTTGAGCGGTTTCATCGCCGACTTTACCCATTTTAAACCTGGTGACACGGTCCCACCGCTGTACCGTACTGACGAATATGCGATTAAGCAATGGAACCAACGCAACCTGCCTGCCCCTACCGCCGGTACCCACTGGACCTACATGGGTGGTGCGTACGTGCTGATCAACGATGCTGACGGTAAGATCATTAAAGCCTACGACGGCGAGATTTTTTATCATCGTTAATAGAAAAAACACGTACTTTCAACAAGAAAGTACGTGAAATACCCGCAAATCAATTAGTCATAAGAT
>NZ_JAHLRC010000245.1:0-1970 GCF_018919545.1 Citrobacter sp. S46_ASV_140 | reverse complement strand
CCGCTGGCCAGCTTGTCTGCTTTAGTCAGCAGTATCAGAACCTGAACGTTGCTCTCAACCGCCCACAGGATCATCTGCTGGTCGAGGTCTTTTAGCGGGTGACGAATATCCATCAGTACCACCAGACCTTGCAGGCTCTGACGTTTTTCCAGATATTCAGCCAGCGCGCGCTGCCATTTGCGCTTCATCTCTTCCGGAACTTCGGCATAACCGTATCCTGGCAAATCGACCAGGCGTTTGCCGTCAACGACTTCAAACAAGTTGATGAGCTGAGTACGACCCGGCGTTTTAGATGTACGCGCCAGACTTTTTTGATTCGTCAGGGTATTTAGCGCACTGGATTTGCCTGCGTTGGAACGGCCAGCAAAAGCCACTTCGATACCGGTATCGGAAGGTAAGTGGCGAATATCAGGCGCACTCATCACAAAGTGCGTCTGTTGATAATTCAAGTTAGTCAAAGCAGTCCTCTCCATCAATCAGGGCTTTGCAGCGATTATACCTGAACCCCAGCAAAAGGCTGGTTTTTCGACGCGTAGGCTATGTAAGTAAAAACCTCGCACTTTGTGAGACATTGCCGATAGTTTCTATACGAGATGACAGAGTAAAAAATGACGTAACTAAAATAAATCATATAGTTAAGATAAGGCACTATTCTTAAAGTCCGAAATTGTTACCCAGGTTACTTGTACGTTTAAACCAAAGCGGTAAAGTAGCGCCCATAGCGAGGAAGCTGACAGGATAGTCGACTCAGGATGAGGGTCAGGAGCGCCAGGAGGCGAAGACACAGGATTGTCAGGGAGACAAACGTCTGGAGACGTTAGTAAAAGGAAATGGAAACAACACGGAATGTTTCAGGCTAAGGGAAAAACAGGGTGTGTTGATAGCCAACAGGGATTGTAGAGCCCGTAAGGGTTGAGAGTCAGGAAAAAAGGCGACAGATTACTCTGTCGCCTTTTTTCTTTATTTCTGCTAGATTCCGGCGCAATTATATACTGAATAAAACAGCCAAAGACGAATCATGATGAAACCAACTTCTACACCACGCGGTAAAGGTCCTGCAAAAGCGCGTCGTAAAACACGCGAAGAAATTAATCAGGAAGCTCGCGACCGTAAGCGCCAGAAAAAACACCGTGGTCATGCGGCGGGTAGCCGTGCGTCCGGTAGCGAAGGCGCATCTGGTGGCGGAAACCAAAATAAGCAAAAAGATCCTCGTATTGGCAGCAAAAACCCCATTCCATTGGGCGTGACCGAAAAAGTCACCAAACAGCACAAACCGAAGAGTGAGAAACCTATGCTTTCACCACAGGCTGAGTTGGATTTACTGGAAACGGATGAGCGCCTGGATGCGCTGCTGGAGCGTCTTGAAGCAGGAGAAACCCTGAGTGCGGAAGATCAGACCTGGGTTGATGCCAAGCTGGACCGCATCGATGAGCTGATGCAAAAGCTGGGTCTTTCTTACGATGACGAGGAAGAAGAGGAAGAGGAAGAGGAAGAAAAGCAGGAAGACATGATGCGTCTGCTGAAAGGCGGCAACTAACGGTTTTACACCGTGGGTCTTCCCGTCCTGCTTATAACCCTTCCGGTTATATGTTATCTGGTGTGGTTATTCGTTAAACTACAGCGGTTGTCGCGGCGACAGAAGTGGCTGCGCAACCGGCTTATCACCCGCACTGGGGTTAAGCCGGTACGCCGTACCCGCCAGAGACGCCATCGGAAGGAGTGAGCATGTCAGAGCAGTTAATAGACTGGGACCTGGCCCTGATCCAGAAATATAACTATTCCGGGCCACGATATACCTCGTACCCGACCGCGCTGGAGTTTTCTGAAGACTACGGCACAGAAGCATTTCTAAAGGCCGTGGCGCGTTATCTTGAGCGTCCGCTCTCGCTGTACGTTCACATCCCGTTCTGCCACAAACTGTGCTACTTCTGTGGCTGCAACAAGATTGTGACTCGCCAGCAGCATAAAGC
>NZ_JAHLRC010000244.1:0-2011 GCF_018919545.1 Citrobacter sp. S46_ASV_140 | reverse complement strand
AACCTGGACGGTTCGCAAGTGCGCTTCAGCAAAGCCGGCTCACCAGGCTCTCTGACAGTAGACACCCTGACTGCAAGCAACAGCCAATTCGTCATGAACACTGATGGAAAAACGGCAGATACGGTAACGGTTAACCAGTCGCTGTCCGGTAAAAACAATGCGCTAGTTGTTGTCCCGTCTGTGGCTTCAGTGAGCCAGGGAATGTCATCCGTAGCGTTAGTCACAGCGCCGAAAACGACGGCTGCCGATGTGTTCACGCTCAAACCAGTGACACAGCGCGCGGGTATTCATACCTTCACGCCGCAATTGGGCATCGTGGAGAGCGAAAACAGTAAACAATGGCGGCTGGAAGGATTTGACGTGCAGCAGGACAACGCGGCGCTGCAGGCCAGCAAATCAGTTATGAATGCGGGATATAAAAACTTCCTGACAGAGATGAACAACCTGAACTACCGCATGGGCGATCTGCGCAACACCCACGGTGAAACCGGGGCGTGGGCGCGAATCTTCAGCGGTACGGGTTCCGCTGAGGCGGGCAATTCCAACAGCTGGACACATCTGCAGATTGGAGCCGACAGAAAGCACGCGTTTGACGGCGGTGATCTGTTTACCGGTGTGACGGCAACGTTCACTCACAATAGCAGCCATGGTGATGGCTGGTCCGGTCAGACAAAATCAACCGGTATCGGTTTCTATGCTTCCGCGATGTTTGACTCCGGGCTGTATGTGGATGCAATCAGTAAATATGTCCGCCACGATAACCACTATTCGGCAAGCGAAATCGAAATGCCGGAGCAGGATTACCGCTCACATTCCTGGTATCTGGGCGCAGAAACCGGCTGGCGCTTCTCGTTACCTGACGAAACCTTTATTCAGCCGCAGACGGAATTGGTTTATGGCTCGGTGTCAGGAAACCGGTTTGACTGGCAGTCTGCAGGCTCAGACATCCGTATGCAGCGTAAGCAGGATAATCCATTGATAGGTCGTACCGGAGTTGATATCGGTAAAACCTTCACAGGTAAAGACTGGAAGTTGACCGCGCTGACGGGCGTTCATTATCAGTATGACCTGTTTAATCCTGCGAAGACGGTCATTCGTGATTTTGCCGGGAAAACGTCCATCAGAAATGGTAAAGATAGCCGGGTAAACTTTAATTTCGGTGTCAATGCTGAAATAAAAGATAACACCAGGATTAGTCTTAATGTTGAGCGTTCGGCGTTTGGTCATTACGATATTGATAAGGCAATTAACGCCAATATTCGTTATTCATTTTGATTTTAAATTTTGAGCAAGTAAAAGCCTGAATCGATAGTTCAGGCTTTTTTATGGATTAATTGCAAGTGATAATTAAATCCATTTACACTATAAGTTGTGGTACATAATTTTATCGCATTGGATTATTTTTTAGGGTGGTTTTTGTACTTTTCATACCTTATAGTCACTTTTAGTTAAGGTGTCTAATACATTTGATAGCGAATAGTTCTTATGTCCACTGCTTTTTTATTGGCAAGTAAAAATTCTTTTTTCAATTACGGATTATCATTGCTCGCCAATGACAATTCAGATTTTAAATGTTACGAGTACAGGAATTTTTATTCTGCTCATGAAATACTGAATAAATATAAAAAAGTCTATTTGGTTTGTGACAGGGATGATTACTTATCTTACTGCTTTTTGATGGAAAAATTCCCGGTAACCTGCCTCTGCTTTAAGCAGGTATCATACCAGAATGAGAAGCTGCGTGTGTTCTCAAGCCGAACACCTTCGCCTGCTTCAGTGTTCAATGGCTTGACGGATGATGAACGAAAAATAGTCTATCTGTATTTTTTTAAGAGGAAGAGAATCGGAGAAATCGCGACGCTAACGCAGCTAAAAGAGAGCAGTATTTATTATAAAATACAATCTATTAAACGCAAACTGGGGGCAGAATCCAGCCGAAAGCTTCCGATATTGCTTAAGAATTTTTTTCTTGCACCGAATGTGTGATTGCCATATTTTCGCACTATTTCTC
>NZ_JAHLRC010000243.1:0-2040 GCF_018919545.1 Citrobacter sp. S46_ASV_140 | reverse complement strand
CGCCTGGAGCGCGTCACCGGATGGCTATTTTTGTCGGTGATTCCCGTCGGCTTGCCCGCGGCATTACATATTGCCGCCGGATTTGGTCAGGCAATGTTTGGCTGGCATGACGAACAGCTTCTGTTGGCAGAGCTCGGTACGCTGGCATTGGTTTGGTATATCGGCTCCCACGGTGCCAGCTCTAGCGCTAATCTGCAAACGGTCATTGCCGGATTGATTGTTGCCCTCATTGTCGCCATCTGGTGGGCGGGCGATGTGAAACCTGGCGAAATCCCCTTCCCTGCGATAACCGAGATTGAGCTCCGCGGACTGTTCGCCGCGCTGTCGGTGATGTTCTGGTGTTTTGTTGGCCTTGAAGCGTTTGCCCATCTGGCATCTGAATTCAAAAACCCGGAGCGGGATTTCCCGCGCGCGCTGATGATCGGCCTGCTGCTTGCGGGCTCTGTTTATTGGGCATGCACCGTCGTCGTGCTTCATTTTGACGCCTACGGTGAGCAAATGGCGGCGGCGGCCTCACTGCCAGAGATCGTCGTGCAGTTATTTGGCGTACAGGCACTGTGGGTCGCCTGCATCATTGGTTATCTGGCCTGTTTTGCCAGTCTCAACATTTATATTCAAAGTTTCGCCAGGCTGGTCTGGTCGCAAGCGCAATATAAGCCGGAAAGTCATCTGGCGCGTCTGTCACCCCGCCACCTTCCGCGCAATGCGCTAAACGCCGTATTGGGCTGCTGCGTGATCAGTACGTTGTGCATCTATATGCTGAAAATCAATCTCGATGCGTTAATCATCTATGCTAACGGCATCTTTATTATGATTTATTTGCTGTGCATGCTGGCGGGATGTCGATTACTGAAAGGGCATTATCGCATGCTGGCGGTCATTGGCGGTCTACTGTGTCTGCTGCTGTTGGCAATGGTTGGCTGGAAGAGCCTGTATGCGCTGATTATGCTGGCAGGGCTGTGGCTGTTTTTACCCCGCAGGCCGGATAAGGCGACGTTGACGCCGTCATCCGGCAGATAAGCATTTTGCCGGATAGTGCTCACGCTTATCCGGCCCGCATACTGATGCTTAATCCCGAGGATCGTCTTTATGATCAATACGGTTGCGATCGTCGTCTTTGCGCTGAAATTCGCCATCAAAGGTCTCACCGCCCCCAGTTCCGGCGCTGAAACCACCGCCCGGCATACGCGAAAAACGCAAATGCGGCAGCAGCTTCATCGTCAGATGTTTTTGCACCGGGGGTAATAAAAGAAGAAGACCGAGGAAATCGGTGAAAAAACCGGGCAGTACCAACAGTAGACCAGCAATGATCAGCGACACGCTCTTGATCATTTCTGCAGCAGGACTTTCACCAGCCGCCATTTTTTGTTGCATCAGTAAAAAGTTTTTAAATCCCTGGTTACGAACCAGAGACATACCGATAACCGACGTAAAAATAACCAAAATCAGCGTCATCAGGACACCCAGGACATGGGCAACCTGAATAAAAATAGATATCTCTATGTAAACATAGAGAAAAATGGCAAGTAATGGTATCCAGCGCAAAGGGTTCTCCTGTCAATAACAGTCGTTTTTTTCAACGCCTGTCCGATGAATTATGTGACTCGCATCAATTAGATGTTGAGGTGGTTAGCAAAATTTCAAGTCGCTTGTACACTTATTTTTAGTATTAATCCTAAAGGGGTGATCCATTTCACAGAATAATAAATAAGGGGTAAATTCCACGCTTTAAGTGATCCAGATTACGGTAGAAATCCTGAACCAGCATATGATCTCGAGTATCAGACCGATGCAGGGGATAATCGTCGGTCGAGAAACAATCGAAATCACATATATCCTGTGTGTTTAGTCAAATCATTGGCAGCTTGAAAAAGAAGGTTCACATGTTAAACAACATTCGTATCGAAGAAGACTTGTTGGGTACCAGGGAAGTTCCAGCGGACGCCTACTACGGTGTTCACACTCTGAGAGCGATTGAAAACTTCTACATTAGCAACAACAAAATCAGCGACATTCCTGAATTTGTTCGCGGTATGGTAA
>NZ_JAHLRC010000242.1:0-2048 GCF_018919545.1 Citrobacter sp. S46_ASV_140 | reverse complement strand
GGGAAAACGCCGAACAGAATATTAAAATGATAAGCAGTGAGGACAATACCGTTCTCTGGAACGACACCCCTTATTATTTTGCAATCATCAGTGTTAAACAAAACGGAACGCCCATTAAAGTTAGCGATGATATTAAAGATAAACTGTCTGTTTTTGCTCCAGGTGAAAAAATTTCGCTGGGTAAGTTAATTTCCAGTAACAGCCTCAGTATTGTAGCATTTGATGATTATGGCGTTGACAAAGAGTATAAATTAAACAAATCCTGATTCGTGTAAGGTTTTTATTATGTGTAAATTCATATTTACTCTTTTTATCGCTTTATTATCACTATCTTCCTTACCTTCCAAAGCAGCTAACTGTAGTGGAGGTTCCATACTTTTTGATACAGATCCCAGTGATAAAAGTTACTGGAGGTATGGTTATACATCAGCAAATGATGATCCATTGTTAATAATGCGAGTAATCCTACAAGGTAAAATGACTTGTGATCCGGATTATACTGATGGTGCTGGACGATCGGTGAGTGAAATGCGCATGAATCTAACCAGTGGAACTTGTAAAAACTCTACCACCATAACGACACCCTATCCAGGTATTGAATGGAAACTGGAGGGGATGCGCTGTGAAGGCAATAATATTATCTCCAACAATGTTCAATCTAAGCCATGGGGGGATAATAATAGATACAACTGGCCCTCAGGCACTGTCTTGGGGAAAGCCAGTATTGTCGTAAATGATCAATATTGGATACAAAATAAGCAAACCGGGCAATATACGGTTAATATCCAGCCGCTTTCGCAAGGAAATACACTAGTATACAGCACGGCGGTTAATGTAAGTTCTAAGTTAGGGGGATCGATTCCTTTTATTTTTAAAGATACTGCGACCTGCGCAATGTCACTTTCTACAGAAAATTTAGATTTTGGTAAATTAACACCAAGTAATGTCAATAGTAACTCTTTATATAAAGAGTTAAAAGTCTATTATTCGTGTAAAAATAAAGCACTGATAAATGGATTATATGTTCGATTCGACCCGGAGAATGTAGTTGATGCGGCAAATGGTATGTTTAGTGCCAGTGATAGTGATGGACGGAAGCTGAACTTCCAAATGACCAGGGTGTATGGAGATTTTCATACCGTCCCCCTTAATGCGAATTATAAAATATATGAGCCGTCCAAAAAAGATCTTGATGCTACTGCGACATTTAGAATCTACGTCAAGCCTTCAACCCCATTTCCCGCCGGTAAGGTTTCTACCTACCTGAATGTTTCGCTAATATACCGATAGGCTGGATTAATTATGCACAAATGGTTAATCTTTTTTTTGATAATTTTTCCATTTCACAACGCATCTGCGTCGAAATCAGTGCAGAGGAGAGTGACGATAAACGCCGAGTTAGCCTTAAACACGTGCGCATTGTCACTCTCTCCGGCAAACCTGAACTTTCAACAAATCAGCTTTAGCCAACTTGAAAACAACGCAACTACACCACAGACAGTTGATTTGAATATTGCTTGCAGTTGGCCCGCAACTGGGATCTCACTAAAATTCTCGCCTGCTGCTGGCGTTTCCAAGAGCAGCACTAACCTGATGAATACGGGGTTATCCGGCGTTGGGCTTGCGTTGTCATGGAAAGATCCAGCCGGCACAGATTTTAAGTCGCTAGAATTAAATAAGCCTTTTGCGCTCCCAACTGCATCAAGTAACAAAAATGAAACGCTTGGTCAGTTTCAGCTGTTGCCTAAACAAATTCCGGGTGAAACGCTCCAGGCAGGGAATATTTCCACTAGTCTGACTGTCGAGGTGACCTATGATTGACAGGAGATGTCTTTTTTTCCCATTGCTGGCGGGACTGTTAAGCACATTAACGGCGTTTAATAACCAGGCCGCACAAAAGGCAAGCGTAAGTCTCCCCATTGCAATGCAGGTCACTAATCCTCAGTGCCAAATCAATAAAGGGCTTGGCCTGCCTGAAACCGTGCAACTTCCGCTGATCACAACTTCAGGGGCCTTATTAGGTGATAGTAACGTTGAAGTTCCCATTG
>NZ_JAHLRC010000241.1:0-2077 GCF_018919545.1 Citrobacter sp. S46_ASV_140 | reverse complement strand
CGACAAACACCGCCCCCGGTCGCTTTCGTCGTAATATGCCCGACCCGATCCCGGTTGTGGTGCTGGGCCGTCTGGCGGTGGACACAACGCTGCACGGTCAGGGAGTTGGGCGGGCGCTGGTTCGCGATGCGGGGCTGCGGGTAATTCAGGTGGCGGAAACCATCGGCATTCGTGGAATGCTGGTTCATGCATTATCTGACGAAGCTCGGGAGTTTTACCTGCGAGTGGGGTTTGAGCCGTCGCCGATGGATCCGATGCTGCTGATGGTGACGCTGGGGGATTTGGTGGGGAGTGCTATCTGAAAAACGGTTGTTTGGTAATACTATAACAACAAAAGCACCACTTAACCCTCAAAAGCTAAGCATCTTGATGTAAGATCCCTTACACAGGGGTATAATCTTTCTCTATGATTTTATGGGGAATTAACAACCAGGTGCGGTTTGTTATAAGAAGATACTTGGTATGGGTATATGAACAGTGTTTTCGAGAGAGAGAACGATAATATTCGGGTACTTTCACTATTCTCCGGTTGTGGTGGTATGGATTTTGGGATTACCTCAGCCGGTGGAGACATCGTCTTTGCCAACGATGTTATAGAGAATGCCTGCAAAACATTAGGGAACTATTTCCCCGATACCGATATCAGGCATGGCGATATCTCTCAAATTCAGTCTTTTCCAGATGTTGATATTGTTGTTGGTGGCTATCCCTGCCAGTCATTTTCAATGGCAGGTAACAGAAAACCAAACAATGACGACAGAACAAACCTTTATAAACACTTTCTACGGGTATTAGAGACTGTTCGGCCTAAGTATTTTGTTGCTGAAAATGTTTCGGGTTTAAAACATTTAGGGGCAGGTAGTTTTCTGGAACAACAACTCGCGGCATATAAAGCTGCCGGGTACCAGGTCAGATATCATATGGTAAACGCAAGGGCTTACGGCGTGCCTCAGTCACGTAAGCGTTTGTTTATCATTGGCGTCAGAAACGATCTGGGGCAATACTTTGAATTTCCCGCTGAAACACATGGCAAAGCGACAAAAAAGAATCCTCATTTAAAACCCTATGTTTCACATGGTGAGGCTATCAGGGATTTACCACTATGGCCTGAAGGTGAGTTTTACGAACGACCACATGATCCTGAAGGGCATTTCTCATGGTATTTCATGTCCCGGAACCGTAAAGCTCAATGGGATAGCCCTGCTTACACCGTCGTAGCTAACTGGCGTCATGTGACATTACATCCTGCCAGCCCGGTGATGAAGTTAACATGGTCAAACCTGGAGGATGGCTGGAAGCAGCGGTGGGACTTTTCTGATGAATATGAGCATCTAATTGTTGATACTTCTCGTCCCAAACTGGAACAGGCAAGGCGGTTATCATGGCGGGAATGTGCACGAATACAAACTTTTCCACAGGGTTTTGAACCTGTAGGCGACGTCGAGTCAAAATTTACCCAAATTGGTAATGCTGTTCCTCCTCTATTGGCTGAGGTACTTTTTCGGCATTTGTTTTCTGGTGCCGGTTTGAACAAGATGACAGCGAGCGGTAATTAGGCGGTGAGTATGGATGATTCTTTCCCGGTTACTTTAGAACAATGGAATGCTGAACTAGTAAAGATCGTCTTTTTTGAGTCTTCGCATACGAGGTCGACTTTAAGTCGAATCGATGCCACGGGGCGCATTTTTGAGCAACTTGCAGGTTCACGTAGTAAAGAGGATGCTAAGCGAAGTTTTCTGGCTTCATTTGGAAAAAAAACGTCTGAAATCCAGGCTGCTCTCAGGGATGAATCGCAAGAGTACCCTACTTATTTTGCTATTTTATATTTAACATTACTTGCTGCCAGTGCTGATAATGAAACGCATGACGAAGGGGATTTCCGGGTTCGATTTTCTGTACTGCTCGGTTTTGATAAAAATAAAAAATTTGATTTCAGAGAACTACCCAATTTATGGGAAAGATTAGAAAGATGGAGTAATAGAAAACAAAACTGTATCCGTTTAGTCCTCCCAGAACCATCAAAACATGAAAGATTGATCGGATATTCCAAGAGAATTGCTTTTCCCTGCTATAAGGA
>NZ_JAHLRC010000240.1:0-2138 GCF_018919545.1 Citrobacter sp. S46_ASV_140 | reverse complement strand
GATTGAAGAAGCGAAAGCCCGCGGCGCGGCAATTGTCGGCATTTTTCACGATCAAACCGTGCGCGATCGCGTCGCGGATCGCCTGCACCTGATGGGAACAACAGCATGATTATCAATAATGTAAAGCTGGTGCTGGAAGATGAAGTGGTGCAAGGATCGCTGGAAATTGAGGGCGGAACGATCCGCGCCTTTGCCGAAAGTCAGAGCCAACTGGCCCAAGCGATGGACGGAGAAGGCGGCTGGCTGCTGCCAGGGCTTATCGAGCTGCATACCGACAATCTCGACAAGTTTTTCACCCCACGCCCGAAGGTAGACTGGCCCGCCCACTCGGCGATGAGCAGCCACGACGCGCTGATGGTCGCCAGCGGCATTACCACCGTGCTGGACGCGGTGGCGATTGGCGATGTGCGCGACGGCGGTGACCGTCTGGAAAATCTGGAGAAGATGATCAACGCGGTGGAAGAGACGCAAAAGCGCGGGGTCAATCGCGCCGAGCACCGCCTGCATTTGCGCTGCGAGCTGCCGCATCACACCACCCTACCGCTGTTTGAAAAACTGGTCGGTCGTGAGCCGGTGACGCTGGTATCGCTGATGGATCACTCCCCCGGCCAGCGTCAGTTTGCCAATCGCGAGAAGTACCGCGAGTACTATCAGGGCAAGTATTCACTTACCGACGAGCAAATGGTCCGCTACGAAGAAGAACAGTTAGCTCTGGCTGCACGTTGGTCGCAACCCAACCGCACAGCGATTGCTCAGATGTGTCGTGAGCGCCAGATAGCGCTGGCGAGCCATGACGATGCCACCTGCGATCATGTGCTGGAATCGCATCAACTTGGCAGCGTGATCGCCGAATTTCCTACTACTTTTGCCGCCGCAGAGGCCTCGCGCCAGCATGGTATGAACGTACTGATGGGCGCGCCCAACATCGTGCGCGGCGGTTCTCACTCCGGCAACGTGGCGGCGCATAAGCTGGCTGAGCTGGGGCTGCTGGATATTCTCTCCTCCGACTACTACCCCGCCAGCCTGCTCGATGCGGCATTCCGCGTGGCAGACGATGACGCCAACCGCTTTACGCTGCCGCAGGCCATTCGTCTGGTGACCCGCAATCCGGCGCGGGCATTAAATCTCGACGATCGTGGCGTTGTAGCCGAAGGTAAACGCGCGGATCTGGTGCTGGCGCATCGCAAAGGCGATCACATCCATATCGACCACGTCTGGCGTCAGGGCAAAAGGGTATTCTGACTATGGGGAAACTGATCTGGCTGATGGGGCCGTCCGGCTCCGGTAAGGACAGTCTACTGGCAGAACTTCGCCAGCAGGAACCTGCGCAACTGCTGGTGGCGCACCGTTACATCACCCGCGCCGCCAACGCCGGGAATGAAAACCATATTGCCCTCAGCGAACCAGAGTTTTTTACCCGCGCCGGGCAGAACCTGCTGGCGCTGAGCTGGCATGCCAACGGCTTCTATTACGGCGTCGGCGTAGAGATTGACCTCTGGCTGCACGCCGGTTTTGATGTGGTGGTCAATGGCTCGCGCGCGCATCTGCCCCAGGCGCAGGCCCGTTACGGCGCTTCTTTACTTCCCATTTGCTTACAGGTTTCCCCGGCCATTTTACGCCAGCGCCTGCAGGCACGTGGGCGGGAGAGCGAAACGGAAATCGCTGCCCGCCTTGAACGCGCGGCACGCTACACGCCATATGACTGCCACGTCCTGAACAATGATGGAAGTTTGCTACAGTCTGTCGATACACTGCTCACACTGATGGGACGCAAGGAGAAGAAACATGTCTGTCTGTGAATTACGCCGCGCCACGCTATACGATACCGATGCGGTTTACGCGCTTATCTGTGAGTTGAAACAGGGCCAATTCGACCTGCAGGCCTTTAGCGCTGGCTACGCCGCAAATCTGCAAGATCCCAATATGCACTACCAGCTGGCGCTGCTCGACGGACAGGTCGTCGGCTTGATCGGTCTGCACCTGCAGTTTCATCTGCACCACGCCAACTGGATTGGCGAGATCCAGGAACTGGTGGTGATGCCACAGGCACGAGGACTAAAAGTGGGTAGTCAGTTACTGGCCTGGGCCGAAGCCACCGCGCGCGAAGCGGGCGCAGAAATAACCGAGCTTTCTACCAG
>NZ_JAHLRC010000023.1:0-55785 GCF_018919545.1 Citrobacter sp. S46_ASV_140 | reverse complement strand
ATTATAATTGGTGAGGGCTGTCAGCGGCGTGACAGGACTATGACGGTTATGTCAGAGAATCGGTGATGATATATATCGTTCATACTTCAAGCTGCATATGCGTTGGCTGCGCTCGTTCACCCCAGTCATTTACTTAAGTAAGTGACCGGGGATTCCCTCTCTTGCCGCCTTCCTGCAACTCGAATTGTTTAAGGTATCAACGCCATTATCATAAATTACATCGCATGCTTGGGCAGCGTCAGAATAAAACGGGTGGCAAGCTGATCGGATGTCACCGAGACTTTCCCCTGATGGGCGATAACAATCGATTTCACAATCGCCAGGCCAATACCGCTGCCTTCGCCTTTACGCTGTCGCGAAGGGTCAACCCGATAAAACCGATCAAATAGCCGCGATAGATGCTGTGGGGGAATGGGGGGGCCGGGATTTTCCACGACTATCTGGACCAGGCCATCCGCCTCTTTCACCCGCACGGTTACCGACTCGCCTTTTGGCGTGTAGCGCATGGCATTTGAAAGCAGATTACTCATTGCCCGGCGTAGCATTAACGGATCGCCTGAAACCCAGCATGCGCGTCCTTCAAAACGTAAGCCAACCTCGCGCTCTTCTGCCCAGGCTTCGAAAAAATCGAACACTTTACCAACCTCATCGGCCAGATTAAGCGCTGTCTTTTCCGGGATAAGCTGATTGTTGTCTGCCTGCGCCAGAAACAGCATGTCGCTTACCATTTTCGACATACGACCAAACTCTTCAAGATTGGAATACAGCACGTCTTCCAGCTCTTTTTGGCTACGGGTTTGGCTGAGCGCAATTTCCGTTTGCGTGACCAGGTTGGTTATTGGCGTGCGGATCTCATGGGCAATATCCGCCGAGAAGTTCGACTGACGTTTAAATACATCCTCAATGCGTTCGATCATGTGATTAAACGAACTTACCAGCTGTTCCAGTTCAATAGGGACCGCTTGCGGATCGAGGCGCACATCAAGATCTTTTGAGGTGATATTTTGGATGCGCCGACTGACATTACGGATCGGTTCATGGCCTTTATACACAGCGAACAGCACGATAAATACAATCATCATGCTAATCAGCGATGCCGTCATAATCAGTTTGTTTTTCAGGTCGTTAATATAGTGCAGATGAAAATCGATCGATAACGCCAGATACAACGTATACGCCGATTTTCCATCAGTCAGCTTTCCTACCGGCAGGCGAATCATTCGCCAGTTAGACGACGTTTTTTGTCCGTGAATATGTTTGGACGTTTGCAGTGTTGGGCCGGATATAATAAAAACATCGCTGGCATGGGCATTTTTATCCGGTCTTGCGCTGGCGATAAATTGCCGGAGATCCGGCGCATTTGGCGAATGAAAAATGGCTTTCTGCTTACTGTCTTCCAGAGAAATAATGACGTTCGAGTAGCCCTCAACCACGTTTTTTAGCGTTTCCAGACGGCGTGATTCCGGCTCGTTGGGTTGGTTAATAATCCGCTCCAGCGTGGCGCTGATCTCTTGTAAATCATTGATGTCCTGCTCGGCGAAATGGACCTTCACGGAGTGGATCATTATCCATGCAAAGGCGAAAAATGAAGCGATCGTCGCCAGACTGATAAAAAAGGTCAGTCGTGTCGCCAGCGAAAAAGGGCGCCGCCATCGTTTACTGGGCATCAGGAACCTCAAGCATATATCCCACGCCGCGTACGGTCTGAATCAGTTTCGGCTCAAAATCGTTATCAATTTTGGCGCGCAGACGCTTAACGGCGACGTCGATGGCATTGGTATCGCTGTCAAAATTCATATCCCAGACCTGGGAAGCGATCAGCGAGCGGGGTAAAACTTCCCCTTGATGACGCAGGAAAAACTCAAGCAGGGTAAACTCTTTGCTGGTCAGAGTAATACGCGTCCCGCTGCGGGTGACTTTTCTGCTGACCAGATCGACCATTAAATCCGCGACCTGAAACTGGCTTTCGACAATCACCGCCGCCCCGCGGCGCAGCAGCGTTCTGACCCGCGCCAGCAGTTCGGCGAAGGCGAACGGTTTGACCAGATAATCATCAGCGCCTAATTCCAGACCCTTAACCCGATGTTCGATGGTACCCAGCGCGGTGAGGAGAAGAATGGGCATCCCTTTGTTAGCGGAACGCAGCATCCGTACGATATCCCAGCCGTTTACATCCGGCAGCATGATGTCGAGTATGAGCAGGTCGTAATCGCCGGTCATCGCCAGGTGGTACCCGTTCAGGCCGTTATCCGCTAAATCCACGACAAAACCCGCTTCCGTCAGGCCTTTCGTCAGGTATTCACCGGTTTTTTTCTCATCTTCGACTATCAACACCTTCATCGCATTCTCCTTCTCACACGGGTTGTGCGGACTTTCAATTCTAGGGAAGCGGGATCGGATAGCAATCGGTTATTGGGAAAATGACAGTTTTGTCATTTTCCTGTCACCGCTTAAACAGAGTCACTTCGTTAAAGTACAACGCTATAAATTCCTACATTTTTTAGGGCCATCAGTCCGGTCAGGACGAGAAGAACTATGAGCAAATTTAAGCTTCTTACCCTCAGCGCTGTATTCGTTCTCGCCGGTTGTTCATTGGCGCCGGACTATCAGCGTCCGACATTGCCTGTGCCGCAGCAATTCTCCTTAAGCCAGAACGCCCTGGTTTCTGCACCGGTGGGATATCAGGACACGGGCTGGCGGAGCTTCTTCGTTGACTCCCAGGTAAAGGCGCTGATTGGCGAGGCGCTGGTCAATAACCGCGATTTACGTATGGCAGTGCTAAAAGTTCAGGAAGCGAGAGCGCAATATGGCGTCACGGACGCTGACCGCTATCCGCAAATCACGGCAGGTTCCAGCGGTACTTACAGCAGCAAATTAAAAGGCGATAGCAGCACCGATCGTGAATTCGAAGCTGGACTTAATCTCAGTTTCGATCTGGACTTCTTTGGTCGGCTGAAAAATATGAGTGAAGCTGAGCGACAGAATTTCTTTGCCAGCGAAGAGGCGCGTCGGGCGGTACACATCTCATTAATCTCCAACGTATCGCAAAGTTATTTCAATCAGCGTCTGGCTTATGCACAACTGCAAATTGCCGAAGAAACGCTGCAAAATTATCAGCGTTCTTACGCTTTTGTTGAGAAGCAGTTGCTGACCGGAAGCACCAACGTACTGGCGCTGGAACAGGCGCGGGGCGTGATTGAAAGCACGCGCAGCGAAATCGCGAAGCGTAAAGGTGAACTGGCGCAGGCGAACAACGCGCTGCAACTGTTGCTGGGTACGTACGGGAAATTACCCAACGACCAGATGCGCAGCAGCGGGGATATTAAACCAGTAACGCTGCCGCCATCGCTCTCGTCGCAAATCCTGTTGCAGCGCCCGGATATTTTGGAAGCTGAACACGGATTAATGGCGGCGAATGCCAATATCGGCGCCGCACGGGCAGCGTTTTTCCCGTCGATTACCTTGACCAGTTCGGTTTCCAGCAGCAGCAGCGATCTTTCCAGCTTATTTAATGCGACCAGCGGCATGTGGAATTTTGTCCCCAAAATAGATATTCCCATTTTTAACGCCGGACGTAATCAGTCCAATCTCGACCTCGCTGAAATTCGCCAACAGCAGTCGGTGGTGAATTACGAACAAAAAATTCAGAACGCGTTTAAAGAGGTGGCGGATGCGCTGGTGTTGCGCCAAAGCATTGCCGATCAAATTAGCGGTCAGCAGCGCTACCTGACGTCATTGCAAATCACCTTACAACGCGCCAGAGCGCTTTATCAAAATGGTGCGGTTAGCTACATCGAAGTACTGGACGCCGAACGTTCTTTATTCGCTACGCAGCAATCGCTGCTCGATCTTAATTACGCCCAACAGGTTAATGAAATTAAGCTGTTTGCTGCCTTAGGCGGCGGTTGGGTGGAGTAATCCTTAATATTAATTTTTCAGGAGCATCAAGTATGAATACTACCGCCAAAGCCGTGTTGTTTAGCTTTTTCTCTGTGGTCATGTTTAACGCTCAGGCCAATGAGCATCAGCATGGCGAGATGATGAACATGCAGCCAGCGGCCCAACAGGAAGACGTCATTAGCGCCACCGGGGTGATTGAAGCTATTGATAAAGAAAGTAAAAAAATCACGATCAAGCATGATCCCATTCCCGCGGTGAACTGGCCTGCCATGACGATGCGTTTTACGCGGGTTGCCGACACCAAGGCTGACGATATTAAACCCGGCGATAAGGTTGCGTTTACGTTTGTTCAGCAGGGAAATATCTCTGTGTTACGCGATATTCACATCAGTAAATAACGTTCTCGCTGGTCTCTTTTATTCTTGCCCGGATTCTTCGAAATTCGGGTGAGACTATCGCGCAATGGAAATCACTATGGCGTCTTTAAATATTAAAAATACCGCGCTTATTCTCGCTGGCATGATTGTCGGTGGGGTTATTTCTGTCGGTATTTATACTTATTATTCATCAGCAAACGTAACGGCTGAAACCGGGCAGGCTTCGCAAAAAGAAGCCAGAAAAGTGTTGTTCTGGTATGACCCCATGTACCCGAACACGCGCTTTGATAAGCCGGGTAAATCACCGTTTATGGATATGGATCTGATCCCCAAATATGCCGATGAAGAGACCGCGAGCGCGTCAGCGCCTGGCGTGCGTATCGATCCTACTCAGACCCAAAATTTGGGTCTGAAAACAGAACCTGTGCGCCGTGGCCCGCTGCACTATGCGCAAACTTTCCCGGCTAACGTTAGCTATAACGAATACCAGTTTGTTATTGTCCAGGCCCGCTCCGCAGGCTTTATCGAAAAGGTTTACCCGCTAACCGTGGGCGACAAAATTAAGCAAGGTGCGCCGCTTATCGATCTGACGATTCCCGACTGGGTTGAGGCGCAGAGCGAATATTTGTTACTGCGGGAGACTGGCGGCAGTGCGACGCAGGTGGAAGGGATTCTGGAGAGATTACGTCTGGCCGGTATGCCGGAAGCGGATATTCAGCGCTTAAAATCGACGCGTAAAATTCAGACCCGCTTTACCCTGAAAGCCCCTATTGATGGGGTGATTACCGCATTCGATTTGCGTACCGGCATGAACATTTCCAAAGACAATGTGGTCGCGAAAATTCAGGGGATGGACCCGGTATGGGTCAGCGCGTCGGTCCCGGAATCTATCGCCTGGCTGATCAAAGACGCCTCGCAATTTACCATCACCGTGCCCGCCTGGCCGGATAAGCCTTTCACCATTAGCAAGTGGAATATCTTGCCAAGTGTCGATGCCTCCACGCGTACGCTGCAGATCCGTTTGCAGGTCAATAACCCTGATGAGGCGCTCAAGCCGGGGATGAATGCTTACCTGCAACTGAAAGCGCAAAGTGAACCGATGCTGCTGATCCCCTCAAAGGCGTTGATTGATACAGGCACCGAGCAACGGGTGATCACCGTCGATAACGAAGGTCGATTTGTACCGAAGCAGGTTGCGGTATTCCATGAATCTCAAGGGCTGACGGCTATCCGCTCAGGCCTGACTGAAGGTGAAAAAGTGGTGTCCAGTGGTCTGTTCCTGATTGATTCCGAGGCGAATATCTCTGGCGCACTGGATCGTATGCGCGCGCAGAACAGTGGTGCGCAAGACGCATCCGCAAAGCCAGCACAGGCGACCCATTCACACTGAGGACATGATAAATGATTGAATGGATTATCCGCCGTTCGGTGGCAAACCGTTTTCTGGTGATGATGGGGGCGCTGTTTCTCAGTATCTGGGGAACCTGGACTATCATTAATACCCCGGTTGATGCGTTGCCCGATCTCTCTGATGTTCAGGTGATCGTCAAAACCAGCTATCCAGGGCAGGCACCGCAAATCGTTGAAAATCAGGTGACTTACCCGCTGACCACCACCATGCTGTCGGTACCGGGCGCGAAGACCGTGCGTGGTTTCTCGCAGTTTGGTGATTCCTATGTGTACGTCATTTTCGAAGATGGCACCGATCCTTACTGGGCGCGCTCGCGCGTACTGGAGTATCTCAACCAGGTTCAGGGGAAATTACCGGCAGGAGTCAGCGCGGAGATGGGACCGGACGCCACGGGCGTCGGCTGGATCTTTGAATATGCGCTGGTTGATCGCAGCGGTAAACACGATCTGGCAGAGTTACGAACTCTTCAGGACTGGTTTTTAAAGTATGAGTTAAAAACGATTCCGAACGTGGCAGAGGTGGCCTCGGTAGGCGGCGTGGTTAAACAGTACCAGGTTGTTATCGACCCGATGAAGCTGACGCAATATGGCATCAGCCTGGCGGAGGTGAAATCTGCACTGGATACGTCGAATCAGGAGGCGGGCGGCTCGTCTGTTGAGATGGCTGAAGCGGAATATATGGTCCGTGCCAGTGGGTATCTACAAACGCTTGATGACTTCAATAATATCGTCCTGAAAACAGGGGCCGACGGTGTACCTGTTTACCTGCGCGATGTCGCGCGTGTGCAGATTGGGCCGGAAATGCGCCGTGGGATCGCCGAACTGAATGGTGAAGGCGAAGTGGCGGGCGGGGTGGTAATTCTGCGTTCCGGTAAAAATGCGCGTGAAGTGATCTCCGCCGTTAAAGCCAAACTCGACACGCTGAAAAGCAGCCTGCCGGAAGGCGTTGAGGTAGTTACAACATACGATCGCAGTCAGCTCATCGATCGCGCTATTGATAACCTGAGCTATAAGCTGCTGGAAGAGTTTATCGTTGTTGCGCTGGTGTGCGCGCTGTTCCTGTGGCATCTGCGTTCGGCGCTGGTAGCGATTATTTCCCTACCGCTGGGACTGTGTATCGCGTTTATCGTGATGCATTTCCAGGGGCTGAACGCCAATATCATGTCGCTTGGGGGCATTGCCATTGCCGTTGGGGCGATGGTCGATGCCGCGATCGTGATGATTGAAAACGCCCATAAGCGGCTTGAAGAGTGGGGACATCAGCATCCGGATGAAAAACTGGATAACGCAACGCGCTGGAAGGTTATTACCGATGCCTCGGTAGAGGTCGGCCCGGCATTGTTCATCAGCTTGCTGATTATCACCCTGTCGTTTATCCCTATTTTCACGCTCGAGGGGCAAGAGGGGCGACTGTTCGGCCCGCTGGCGTTCACCAAAACGTATGCCATGGCAGGCGCGGCGTTTCTGGCTATTGTCGTCATTCCGATCCTGATGGGGTTCTGGATCCGTGGCAAAATACCGGCGGAAAGCAGTAACCCACTTAACCGTTTCCTGATCCGTATTTATCATCCGCTGTTGTTGAAGGTGCTGCATTGGCCTAAAACCACCCTGCTGGTGGCGGTGCTTTCCATACTGACGGTTATCTACCCGCTGAATAAAGTCGGTGGTGAATTCCTGCCGCAGATTAACGAAGGCGATCTACTGTATATGCCGTCAACCCTGCCGGGGATTTCGGCGGCGCAGGCGGCGGATATGCTGCAAAAAACCGACAAGCTGATCATGACCGTTCCGGAAGTGGCGCGTGTGTTTGGTAAAACCGGTAAGGCGGAAACCGCAACGGATTCCGCGCCGCTGGAAATGGTCGAAACAACGATCCAACTGAAGCCGCAGGATCAGTGGCGTCCGGGGATGACGATGGACAAAATCATCGCCGAACTCGACAAAACCGTGCGCTTGCCAGGGCTGGCGAATCTGTGGGTTACGCCTATTCGTAACCGTATCGACATGCTTTCTACCGGCATCAAAAGCCCGATTGGGATAAAGGTGTCAGGTAACGTTCTGGCTGATATCGACGCCACGGCGGAACAAATCGAAGAGGTAGCCAGAACCGTGCCGGGCGTCGCTTCGGCGCTGGCTGAGCGGCTGGTGGGCGGGCGCTATATTAATGTGGACATTAATCGGGAGAAAGCAGCCCGCTACGGTATGACCGTTGGCGCGGTACAGCTGTTTGTCACCTCCGCGGTCGGAGGCGCGATGGTGGGTGAAACGGTGGAAGGGATTGCACGTTATCCGATTAACCTTCGCTATGCGCAGAGCTATCGTGATAGCCCGGAAGCGCTGCGTAATCTGCCCATTCTGACGCCCATGAAGCAGCAAATCACGCTGGCTGATGTTGCAGATGTGACAGTGGTTTCTGGTCCGTCGATGTTGAAAACCGAAGATGCGCGACCCACCAGCTGGATTTATATCGACGCCCGCGACCGTGACATGGTTTCGGTGGTGAACGATCTGAAAAAAGCGATCGCTGAAAACGTACAGTTAAAGCCGGGGACCAGCGTGGCGTTTTCCGGGCAGTTCGAGCTGCTTGAACGCGCCAGCCATAAGCTCAAACTGATGGTGCCGATGACGCTGATGATTATCTTTGTCCTGCTTTATCTGGCTTTCCGTCGCTTTGGTGAAGCGCTGCTGATTATTACCAGCGTGCCCTTTGCGCTGGTAGGGGGGATCTGGTTCCTCTACTGGATGGGGTTCCATATGTCGGTTGCGACCGGAACCGGGTTTATCGCCCTGGCCGGCGTTGCCGCGGAGTTTGGCGTAGTGATGCTGATGTACTTGCGCCATGCTATTGAAGCCGAGCCTGCGCTGGAAAATCCGCAAACCTTTACGGCGGATAAGCTGGATGAAGCGTTGTATCACGGCGCGGTGCTGCGCGTGCGTCCGAAAGCGATGACCGTGGCGGTGATTATCGCGGGCCTGTTGCCAATCTTGTGGGGGACAGGGGCGGGCTCAGAAGTGATGAGCCGCATTGCCGCGCCGATGATTGGCGGCATGATTACCGCGCCATTGCTGTCGCTGTTTATTATTCCGGCAGCTTATAAGCTGATGTGGCTGCACAGGCATCGTAGCCAAAAGTAATGCCTTGAAGCGCTCGCCTGCGTCGGTTTTGTTGCCGAAGCAGGCGGTGCGTTATGCCGCCAACGCTTTCACGCGTTTGCGGTACTCGCCCGGCGTGCAGCCAAATCCCCGTAAAAAGACTTTGTGAAACGATGATTCGCTGGCGTAACCCACCGACTCGGCAATAACGATCAACGGCTGCGATCCGCGTGACAGCATCTGGGCGGCGAATTGCAGGCGTAGCTCGGTTAACACCGCCAGCGGCGTGGAGTTTGATACTTCACGGAATAGCTGCGCAAAGCTGGCCCGCGACATATGGGCACGCTTTGCCAGTTCTTCGACAGTCCAGGGAAAAGCCGGTGACTCCAGCATCATGAAGACAACGGCACCCAGCCTTGGGTGCAGCAGTAAATTCAGCACATTTTTAGCGGGTGTCGGCTGGGCTAGCCACTCGCGAACGGCTAACGCGAACAGCGTAGCGCATTGCTGGCTGCAAACGATGTTGGAGCCAGGCAGATCGTTGATGTATTCCTGCTGCATCAGCGCAATCATGGCCTTCAGCCAGTGGCTAATGGGACTGTCATCTTCTGGTGCCAGTATTAATACTTCCGGAAGCGCGGTTAAAAAATAGCGTGAAGATATCTGCAATCGCAGGCTTCCGCAGACAATATGCGTTTGTTCTTCCCCTGTCTGGCACAGCCGATGCGCGGAGTTTTGAGGCAGAATGACTATTGTTCCAGGGCGTAACGTAGAAGACGTTCCGTCTGGCATATCCAGTTGAGCAAAACCCTGGGTTACCGTATGCCAGCGGATAACTGACAGCTCACCCGCCGCGTGTGGCAGTTGCCAGTCCCTGCTCAGCAGGCAGTTTTGATCAATCGAGCCCTGCGGGTCGTTAAGCATAAGTAATCGGCTAAGTGCATCCATAAAGACTCCTGAGCAGTTTTTGTTGATACTTGTCGAGATGAAGTAACGCTGCTACTCATTATTTCTTAAATAAATTTATGGTGTTAGTTTATTATCTCGATGGATTGAGTGGAAGAGAGATGGTAGTTATTTAGACGATTTGACAGTAATTTGCGCGATATGGATACATTGTTCATGCTTCCTTAAACCTATACTTCAGTTCAACAAACGAACAGTGACATGGCGGAGAGACAGCATGAATCAGTATCAGGCGATTATTATCGGATTTGGCAAAGCGGGTAAAACGCTGGCGGCTACCCTGGCGAAAACGGGCTGGCGAGTGGCGATTATTGAACAGTCAAACACCATGTATGGCGGGACATGTATCAATATCGGCTGCATTCCCACCAAAACCCTGGTACACGATGCTGAACTTCAGCATGACTTTGCTGCGGCGATGCAGCGCAAGGCCTCCGTTGTCAGCTTTCTGCGTGATAAAAATTTCCATAATCTTGCCGATCTGGAAAATGTAGATGTGATTGAAGGTCGTGCTGAATTCATTGATAACCATACGGTGCGGGTCGTGAAGCCAACAGGCGCGATTGAGCTAAGCGGCGAAAAGATCTTTATTAATACCGGCGCACAGGCAACGATGCCAAACGTGGCAGGGTTAATGACTACACCGGGCGTGTTTGACAGCACCGGGTTGTTAAGTTTGACGCAACGTCCGGAACGTTTGGGGATTTTGGGCGGCGGTTATATTGGTGTTGAATTCGCATCAATGTTTGCCAACTTTGGCAGTAAGGTCACCATTTATGAAGCCGCCCCACTGTTTTTAGCCCGCGAAGATCGGGATATTGCCGACGCTATCGCCAACATTTTACGCGACAAAGGGGTTGAGATTATCCTCAATGCCAGGGTGCAGGCGGTTTCGTCCCATGACGGCGCGGTGCAGGTGCAAATGCCGGAAGGCGTCCAGACTGTGGATGCGCTACTGGTGGCATCGGGCCGCAAACCGGCAACTGAAAATCTGCAGTTGCAGAAAGCGGGTGTGGATGTCAACGAGCGCGGTGCCATTGTGGTGAATAAATATCTGCGTACTTCGGCAGACAATATCTGGGCCATGGGCGATGTGACGGGGGGGTTACAATTCACCTATATCTCGCTGGATGACTTCCGTATTGTGCGCGACAACCTGTCAGGCGAGGGATTACGTAACACCGGCGATCGCCAAAACGTACCGTATTCTGTTTTTATGACGCCGCCGCTTTCCCGCGTGGGGATGACAGAAGAACAAGCTCGCGCCAGCGGCGCGGCGGTCCAGGTTGTCACCCTGCCTGTCGCGGCTATCCCGCGTGCACGGGTGATGAATGACACGCGTGGCGTACTTAAAGCGGTGGTAAATCGCGAAACGAAACAGATATTAGGCGTATCGCTGCTGTGCGTGGATTCTCATGAGATGATTAATATCATTAAAACCGTTATGGATGCTGGTTTACCTTACACGACATTGCGCGATCAAATATTTACTCATCCGAGCATGAGCGAATCACTGAACGATCTCTTCTCTCTAATAAAATAATAATATAGTTTGCATGATTGCCCCACCTGTGTGGGGCTTTTTTTTATCATATATAAAGAAATACTCATGAACAGTTATTCTGGCGTTATGGAGGAAATAAGATAAGCAATAATGTTTTATTCTATTACGAGTGAAATTACTTGTTAATGGAAATAGAAATGAACATGCTTAAAACTTCATTATTGTTGACTGCTTTACTGACCGCGCCGGTGACATTTTCTGCACTGGCACAACAGCCGGTCGAAGTAGCCCGCGTCAGCGTGTCGGCAATTGCCGCCGCACCTTCTGTTGTTGAACATGCAATCGCCAGACTGGCGCAGGAAAATAAGGCAACTTCCTGGAAAATCACCTCAATGCGCATTGATAGCAGCACTCACGCAACCGCAATTTTGTACAAGTGAGGAGAGTCTGAATGGAAAAGTATCTGCGTTTACTCAGCAAGGTCGATAGAATTGGATTAACATTGATTCGCCTGAGTATTGCCATTGTTTTTATCTGGATTGGCTTATTGAAATTTGTACCTTACGAAGCCGATAGTATTACGCCATTTGTTGCCAATAGTCCGGTAATGTCATTTTTTTATGAACATCCAGAAGAATATAAGCAGCATTTAACCCACGAAGGTGAGTTTAAACCGCAGGAGCGGGAATGGCAGAAGGCGAATAACACCTATACGTTCTCCAATGGCCTGGGCGTAGTCGAAGTGCTGATCGCATTGCTGGTGCTGGCTAATCCTGTTAGCCGTTGGTTGGGATTAATTGGTGGCGCACTGGCATTTGCTACTCCGATTGTGACTTTATCATTTTTAATTACCACACCGGAAGCATGGGTGATGCCACTGGGCGATTTGCACCACGGTTTTCCGTACTTGTCCGGAGCCGGGCGTCTGGTGTTGAAAGACACATTAATGCTGGCGGGAGCGGTGATGATCATCGCAGATTCATCGCGATCAATTATTAAGCAAAAGTATTGAATTTTTAACGTTGTACCCTCTGTAAGACAGTAAGCCTCTATAGTTCGATTCGGTAATTACCGGGCCAGCAGGATGCTGGCCTTTTTTCTGCCCTAAGGTAAATTTATTTTACAGGTGAAATATAATTATTCACTTTTTCACAATAACTAGTCGGAGCTATATTCCTGGTTAATGATATAGTGCAGTAAGCATTTTCTCTTCTTCTTGCGATAGCACGCCAGTCCGCATACTGCGTGGTCCTTCCATCAAAACCCATTCATTTCACTCTATTTTTTTCTGTGTAGTTCTTGCTATTTGTTATCTCAAAATGACATCTCAAAAAATTTTATTATTCTCTTTTGTTATAGTTAGCCAACAACTTCATGTGGTTTTAGGCATGGCTTCAGCTAGAATTAACTTTGATTAAATGTTTTTACGTATCAATAAATGGCTAAAGATAGTTAAAAACTTAATTTTTAACCAACTGTTCGACATGGAATCCACTATGGTAATTAAGCACCAGGGGTGGATGCTGATCTTGCGTTTTGTGAGTAACCAAAAGCGAGACATATCTTAAATATGGAAATAAGGGTTTTAGAATGAGCTTTGGATTAGCAAAGGACAACAAGTTTGAAATCATCGCTACCCTTCGTGAAGAGTTGCACAAGAAAACGAAACTTGAAGTTTTATGTGAAAACCATAGTGTTATCACGCAGTTAGAGAAGATTGATTTCGAGCGGTTTGTCATCTCCGGACACGAAGACATTGTTCCTGAAAAGGTCCAGTACTTTATCCTGCACAGTGAGAGTGGGATTGTAAAATTTAGTGCCAGATTCGAACAAACCTTATCAGCAGGTGTACAAGCAGGATTATCCTACTTCATCCCGGATATGATTTTCTTTGCCCAGCAGCGACAAAATCAGCGTTTTTCCTTCCTGAAGGGTTACGACTTTTTCTGTTTTGGTCGTTACAAAAACGGAGAAAACTACTCTCTGAAGATTAAAAACATCTCGCAGGGCGGTTGTGCATTAATTGTTAAAGATGTGAACTCCCGTTTTCTCTATAAAGATGCGGTGATTAAAAATGCCGCGCTGGATTTTGATACGTTTGGCTGTTTACAGCTGGATTTGAAAGTGATCGATGTCGTCATGATCAATGAATTTGATGAGGATAATCAATTGTATGCCTGTCATCAGATTTCATGTGAGTTCGATTTTAAAAATCGTCGTGAAGAGGCAGAGGTCGAGAAGATTATTATTAAATTTTTAATGAGTAACAAGATTTGATGCTGATAAGGAGCGATGAACAGGATGTTGATGTGTGGCAGTGATAATTTTGTGGGCAACGGTTTGTTCGCCTACCTGACAAGCAAACATGTACCGATACAAACATTCCAGTTTGAGGATATGTTGCATCAGTCATCATTATGCCAGCATCAAACCATGGTTTTTAATATCATTGATAACGAACAACCATGTTCAACTATCGTGCAGTTTTTGAATAAAAACCGCTTCAAGTTTTATAATAATGTCGTGGTAATTATTGCTGATAGTTTGGTGGCGAAATTATGTGTAGAGTTATTATATGTTGAAAAAACGATAGTTTTGACGGAGAAATCTTCACTGCGCGATTTCGGTCAACTGGCGTCGTTAACGGCCGGGAAATGGAATCCCCGGCTGTATCGTTCACAGAAAAGATTAACCGAGAGAGAGCAGCAGATTCTGAATTTATTGGTAAACGGATATACCGCCAGAGAAATTTCAGAGTTAGTCAGCCTGAATTATAAAACTATCCAGGCGCATAAAATGAGGGTCGTCACCAAGCTGGGACTGACCAATACCTCGGAATTAAATAAATTAATTGTCAGATTTACCCATCGTATGTCTTTTTTACCCTAACCTGGCCATTCTATTCTGATGTAACACACCTAATAGTAGATACAATTCGGGAGTGATATTGACTGGTTTTTAATTTTTATGATTTGTTGAGGGAGAGAGGAATGTTTAATTCTAGTGAGGTGTTAACCGCGCTTGAAAAGGCATTGAATACCAGTCAGCTTTATATGGTTTATCAACCAATTTTTAATTTGCGTAATCAGCGTATTAGCGGGTTTGAAGCATTAATGCGTTGGAATAGCCCCCAGATGGGGATGATCTCTCCCGATGTTTTTATTACCTTGCTGGAAGACAGCGGCAATATCATGTCAATTGAAGATATGGTTACCCACACTCCCTGGGATGTGGCAACCCGTTGGCCAGATCCCCTTGTATTGTCCGTCAATATTTCTGCGCTTGAATTCTGCGATCCGCTGTTACCCCAACGCGTCAGAAAAAATCTTACTGTATGTGGTCTCCCGCCCCATCGATGCCAGATAGAGGTCACGGAAACGTCGCCGCTGTGCGACAGTCAGGTCGCGGCTAAAAATATGACGGAGCTGAAGGCGATAGGGGTCAAAATTGCCCTTGATGATTTTGGAACCGGCCACGCCAATCTTAACTATCTGTTGAAATATCCTTTTGATACCTTAAAAATTGATAAGGAATTTATCGCCGGCATTGAACCCGATACCCGCTCAACAAAGATTGTTGAGGGTATAATTTCACTGGCGCACAATTTTGGTATTGAAGTTCTTGCTGAAGGGGTGGAAACCCAGTCCGAACTGGACCGGCTGATGCAGATTGGTTGTGACAAAATTCAAGGCTTTTTCATTTCTCCCCCGGTGTTGGCAGAAGAGATCCCGTTACTCCTGACGCAGTATAATCCTTAATCTTCTCCCTCTCTGTTGTTCCCCTGAACCTCGATTGTTTCGCGTTGCCAGAGGGCCGCTCCCGCGCTTTTCCTGCCTATAAAAATAAGTCCGTAGGCCTGATACGTTAAGCGCATCAGGTAGCTTTGTATCCGGGACAGGCAAAAAAAAGCCCCCTGTTAAACAGAGGGCTAGCGAGTTTATGTCAGCTTAGAACGATTTCTTAAAGCCAATTGATGCATTAACCGGCGCTTCAACCTGCGACTTACTGCCACCGTTGCTAAATTGCGTACCCAACTCTCCGTAGACCTGCAGGTTTCTGTCGATAGACCATGACAGACCGGCTGCAACTTCAGTGCTGGAGTACTGTTGTGAAGACTCAAGCGTGGTGGTGGCTACCGCATTGCTAAAGTGCGTTTTGTCTTTTGAACCCAGACCCTGCCAGACGTTGACCCTGCCGTAAGGCTGGAATTTGCCATGGTTGGTGTCATAGTCAGCGACCAGACGCACGCCCAGACGGGCGGTAAAGGAATCCGCGGTATCCATTTTCACTTTCGTTTGGGTCACACCATCAAGCCGCCCGTTATCAAAGTCGCTGTACTGATAGATTAACTGAGCCTGAGGTTCCAGACTCCATGCGCTGGCGCCTAAACGGAACGATTTACCCACTTCTGTTGACGCCGTCAGCGTGTTGCCTCTGACAGTATACGAGCCGTTGTTACCGGTCGCCGCCAGGCGGGATTTATGGTTACCGTATTGCAGGACGTTATCAACATACATCCCGTCGCCTGAGAACCAGGTGGCGTAGCCGCCGACATAAAACGCGTTGTCGTCGATGTTGCCGCCTTTGCCGTCGCTGCCTGTCTTCGTGCCTTTCACGTTGCTGTCGATATCAAGAATGCTGGTATACATCCCGGCTTTCCAGCTTTCGTTGGCATACATATCGACGCCAACCTGAATCCCCATGGTATGGGAGCTGGTTTGCGTTCCAGCCGCATCATCCAGTTTGGTTTTACCGGAGTAGCCAATCATTCTTGCCCAGGCGCGATTGTCTTCATCAATACCCGGTTTAACCTCGTCACCCATACGCTGGTGCATGTTGCCTAACAGGCTGATGTCGCCCTGACGAACGACGCTGGCGAGACCAGAATACAGCATAGTTTCTGGACGATATTCGCTTCTCAGATACCAGTTTTCACCCTGACCCTGAGCGTTACCCGCATGCAGTTGATACTCAAATGCGCCTGCAGCCATACGATCGGCGGCAAGATGGAAGGCGTCTCGTGACGTTTGTGCCGTAGTGGTTGCGCCATTGAGCGCGGTTACCACTTCGATACCATCACCAATAGTTGGTGCGCCGAGACCAGAACCATCGACATCCAATAGCGTACTACCGCTGGCTTTACCGCCATCGATAATCAGACGGTCGGCAATGCCTGCGCCGCTGCCAGTTTGTGTGGCCGCCATGTTGATAGTCCCTTTTTCGCCGGTGTAATCCCCTTTGACGGTTAACGTTGTGCCAGTCTGCTGGCCGATGAGTGAAACATCGCCGCCGTTGCTCAGTCCCGCTACCGTCTGGTTGTAACCTTGCGTGTTGAGGGTGGTGTCAGCGACAACGTAGTGGTGTGATGCGCTACTCAGAGTGTTGGTATTACCCGCCTGCAGTACACCGTTGGCAATCAGCGTTGCGCCGCTGTAGCTGTTTTCACCATGCAACTCCGTAACACCGCTGCCGGTTTGATGCAGTTGGCCTTCACCGCTGATATTACCGGTCAGCGCCAGGGTATCGCCACGATTGACGTTGAGTACGCCGTTATCAACGATATCCCCCTGAATGCTGCCGATATCACCGCCGTTACCCAGCTGTAAAACGCCTTGCTCGATGGTGGTGCCACCGGTGTAGGTGTTATCCAGCGTCAGGGTGAGGGAGCCTTTACCGGTTTTGGTCAACTGACCGTTCCCTTCGACTTCCGTCAGCAGAGAAACGTTATGTCCGTTGGTGTCGAATGTCCCGCCGCCGGATTCCAGAGTCACCTGACGAGCGGTATCAAACGCTTCACCATATTTCAGCGTACCACCATTAAAGGTAATTCCCGTCTCTGGTGCGCCAAGGTTGGTATCACCCGCCACCTGCAGTGTACCTGAGGTGATGGTGGTTCCACCGCTGTAAGTATTGTCGCCAGTGAGGATGAGCGTACCGAGGTCGCCTTTATTCAGGCCGCCGGTGCCGCGGATCACGCTGTCGATAGTCGCGGTGTAGTTAGCGCCGTCTACTGTGCCATCGCCGACGCGAATCAGCGTATTAGCCGTATCGGTGGTAATGGCTTCACCGCCCACGCGATAACCATCGGTGGCGAACTGTGCGCCACTGATGATGACGTCGCCTTTGCTGTTATCGACGGTTACGTTGCCCGCTTCACCCTGGAAGACGGCGAACGCAGCATCGGTAAACGGTGCATTCAGCGCGCCTTCTGGCGTTGATTCATCCGTTGTCCAGTTGTCATTACCCTGGCTGGATTGCCAGATACCGTCGCCGCCGTTGATGACGCCGTTGTTTTTCAGCTCGCCATTCTCACCGCCGGTGCCGTCCCAGAAACGTAGCGTCAGCCCAGCATGGTTGACCAGGTTAACCTGGTTTTTAACCGAGGTTTGTACGTACAGGCTGTCCGCAGCTTCCGGCGCGTCGGCAATGTCCATCACATTGTTGGTTAATGTGCCGGTGTAATTGATGACGCGGTAAACACCAACGTCAAAGCTTCCGCCTGGAGAGGTCTGGATATTGAGCTTACCATCGAGCGTCAGATCGCCATTCACATCTATCAGGTCATTGAAGGCTCCGCCTGGGGTATAGGCCTGACCAAACTGGTAATCAAGCTGTGCGTTATCGCTGAGCGTCAGTGAACCGGTAGTCAGTTTACCCACGCTGTTGATGGCCGCACCCGCGGTAATATGGCCGTCATCCAGTACATCAACCGCGCCGCCGATAATACCGTTCCCGCCGAGCGTTGCCCCAGATTTCACCGTCACCTGACCGGTCGCGGCAGACTGATTACCGTTGACCAGCAGTACGCCTTCATTGACGTCCGTGGTGCCGGTCCAGGTGTTATCGCCGGTCAGCGTTAACGTGCCGTCACCGATTTTCACCAGGCTGCCGTCGTTGCCGCTGATAATGCCGCTGATGGTGTCATCAAGATGCAGATTACCCAGCGACAATTCTTTATTGCCCAGTTCGACATTCCCCGCGCCGGACAACGAGCCGATAGATGTTGCGCTGTCGACTGCGCTGATATCGACCTTGCCGCCCGCCAGGTTTTTAACGACGGTATTCTCTGCTAACGCCTGGTCCGCAAAGGTCATCAGTCCGCTGTTATTCACGCTAGCAGTACCACCGCTGGCATTTTCTTCCAGCGCCAACGTACTGTCTTTTGACACGTTAACCGTCGCCTCGCCCGCGGTGGCGTTATCGGTTAACAGCGCTTTCGCTGTGCCCGTCAGGTTCAGTTTTGCGCTCGCGGCGGTGACGTTATCCGCCAGCGTTAACAGACTGTCGGCAATGTTCATGGTCAGGGATTTCAGGCTGGTCTCTGTTCCGCTGACATTGAGCGTTGCCCCGTTATTGACGTTCACGGTGCTGTTTTCATTGCTACCAAAGGCCCCGGTTTTGCTGACGTTGACCGTCACATTGTTGGCATTTCCGGTACCGGCAATTTCTGTGTCGCCTTTATAGCTGTTCGCGCGATTGAGCGACAGGGTACTGCCCGCATCGCTTGAGCTGCTGGTGACTTTCAGTTTACCGTCGCCGGTAATCTCACCTGTTGGCGTGAAATCATGTGAATTGAGGTCAAACACCGCCGCGTTATCATTCGCGCCCAGCGCAATGGTGCGATTGCTGGTCAGGTCCGCGCCCATCTGCAGCGTGGAGCCGTTGTTGATAGCCAGGTCGGTTCCGCTCTGACCGAGGTTGCTGTCGGCGGAAATCTGCAACGTACCGCCATCAATGCGTGTGCCGCCGCGATACGCGTTATCACCGCTGAGGATCAGACGACCAAGGTCGGTTTTCACCAGCGTCAGCTTGTCAGTCGTGCTGGCTTCGCGGATGACGGACTCAATGGTCGCGGTATAGTTTTGCCCCGCGCCACCCGCGCCAACGCGCAGCAGCAGTTCACCGGTTCCCGGCGTCTGGCCTGCGTGGGTCGCGTTTTCCGTGGTGGCATAAGCGTTAAGTGCGTCGCCTTTAACGACATAGCCATCGGCGTCAAACTGTGCCCCGGAGAAGTTAACTTCTCCCGCGGCGTTATCCACGGTAACGGTGCCACCTTTGGTGGTGAAGACGGCAAAGGACTTCTGCGCCCAAGGTGCGTTACCTTCGCCCGTTGCCGTGGTCCAGTTGTTATCACCCTGACTGCCGATCGCCATCCATTTGCCATCGCCACCGTCAATTTTGCTGTCGCCCTCAATGCCCGACGCGCCGTGGCTTTGACTTACAGTCGCTCCGTCCCAGAATTGCAGGGTAACGCCGTTGGCGTTCACCAGGTTGACCTGTTTGTCGATAGAGGTCTGGACAAAAATATTGCTCTTATCCTGACTGTCCGGTATTGCGCCCAGCTCCAGCGTCTGGTTATCCAGCGTACCGCCGTAATTATAGATACGGTACACGCCCGGTCCGAAGTTACCGCCTTGCGAAGTGGTAACATCCAGGGTCCCGTCCAGTTGCAGATCGCCTGCCACGTTCACCAGATCGTTTAGCGCACCGCCTGGCGTAAAGGCCTGGCCCAGTTCGAAAGCGGAGGTCGTTTTGCTGCCAAGCTGCAGATTACCGTTAACAGATAGCGTACCCGCACCGCCGTCACCGGCGCTGATGGTTGTGGCATCGTTCATCAGCACGTTACCGCCGATAATGCCCTTACCGCCAAGTGTGGACGTGCCGCTGACGGTGGTGACGCCGCGCGCCGCGCTTTGATCGCCATTCACCAGCAGCGTGCCGTTAGTAACGGTGGTATTACCGGTATAGGTATTGTTACCGTTCAGACGGGTAATGCCGCCACCGATTTGCTGTAGCGCGCCGATACCGGAGATCACACCGTTGAGCAGCACGTTGTTGGCGCGATTAATCGCCAATACGCCGTTGTCGATGATGTCAGAGACGGCGCTCACTTCGCCTTCATTTCCACCGTCACCTAACTGCAGCGTACCGGTTTGATCAATGGTGGTAGAGCCGGTGTAGCTGTTGTTAGCGGTAAACACCGTGGTGCCGCCCGCCGCACGTTCAAATTTCCCGTCGCCGCTGATGATGCCGCGATAGATCTGTGCTGCTGAGGTATCCCCCTGAGTATCGAAGATAACCTTGCTGTCTGCGCCCTGGGTGGTGACATTGTAATCGCCAATGCTTGCGGCAGTGCTGGTTGGTTCGACGTGGTCGCCGGTACGCAGCGTGGCGCCATTGTTTACAGCAAGGGTTTCGCTCGCCAGATTCAGGTTTTCAACGATGCGTACATCTGCATTTGACCCGCTGATGGTCAGTGAATCCCAGCCGGTGCCAATGTTGGTACCGGTATTCAGGTTGTCGCTAGCCAGCGTACCAATCTTCGCATCTTTTGTATCAGTGAAGGTGAGGGCGTTGCCCGTACCCGCTGCGGTAAGGATGTGGCGCGTTTTATCCAGCGTCACATTGCCAATATTGGCTTTATTGTTACCGCCAGTACCCGCGAAATTCACTTCGCCAGCATAAGAGCCGCTACGCCAGTTGAAGGTATCCGTACCTTCACCGGTGTTGATTACGCCGCTGGTCACACCGCCGCTGATATCGATGGTGTCATTGCCTTTACCAGACTGAACTGCCACGGCCGAGTCGTTGATGGCCTGCAGGGTTCCCGTGTTGGTGATGGCTTTACTGCTGTCGCCGCTGGCGTCTATTACCGGTGAGGTGGTACTGGCAGAGATAATCTTGCCGCTGTTGGTCAATGCGCTAACGTTTTTCGCGATGATTGCTGAACCACCTGCGCTGTCATGCACGTTGATGTCGGCATTGGTGGTGATACGACCGTCCGTATTGGCGCGAATACCGCTGCCTTCGCTGTTTAGTACCTCAATGGTATAGCCTTTGCCGATGGTTAGATTGCCCGTCACCGCGTCGCCATTGCGTTGTTCAAAGGCGAAGCCGGTACCTTTACCGTTGACGTTGAGGATATTGTCCAGCCCATCGTTCATGGTCAGCGCCACGCTGGTGCGGATCCCTGGGCCATCGTTGGAGTTGATGGTGACATCACGCAGCGTGATATTGGTGTTGTTGGCATCGTTTTGAATACCGGCACCGGTACCATCAGCACGGATCATCACGCTTTGCGCGGCCAGAGCGCCAGCGCCTTCGGCCAGGCGAATGCCGTCCGCGGAGCCATCGGTGGTAATGCTGTCGCCAGTCATACCGTTAATCAGCAGGCTTGCCCCTTGGGTTAACAGAACGCCAGCGGTGCCATCATCAACCTGAATTTTGCCCAGCTTATTAATCTGCGCGCTGGAGCCTGAGGCGCGTACGCCGATGCCGTTGCTGACATGCAGGGCGAGGGAGGAGTTATTGGTTAAGCTACCGCCTTTTTGAACATCGACACCGATGCTGTCGACGCTGGCCAGATCGATAATCGATTTGGTATCGAGGATCAGGTTGCCCAGATTCCTCGCCACATAGGCGATTACCTTGTTGCCGCTGGCTTCAGAGGTGATCTTCGCGTTTGAGGTGAGGGTCGTGCTTGTGGCATTGCCCTGCGTATTACCATTCAACTGATGCGCCTGACCATCCACAACCCCGGCAACGGTTCTTTCACCGGTTAAATTGATGGTGGTTTTATCGCTGATGGTCCCTTTCGCGCCGCCTTCGATAACCAGCGCCGCAGAGTCAGTACCCTTAACGGTAAACGTTGCTTCACCGGTATCTACGCTACTGCCTGCGCCAGTGGCGAGAACGCCCACGGAATTGTTACCGCTGAGAGTCAAATCCAGGTTGGAGGTGGACTGATCTTTCGGGTTAGTGGTATTACCGGCCAGCAATGCGCCATTGGCGATACGGAAAATGGTGGTGCGATCCTGACCGTTGTCATTCATCACCGCCTGACCAATATTGGCGGTAGCGCCCTTACCATACAGGTAATAACCAATCTGATCAGTGCTATTAAATGAGGGGCTACTTAAGCTGTCAACGTTAGCGATGGCGTTATCACGCACGTGGACGCCGATGTTACCGGCTTTATCCAGCGTAATATTGGAATAGACGTTAACCACTGCCTGACCGTTGGCGTCACCTTCCGCCCAGATGGCGTAGTTACGGTTACCGACGCCGCCTTCACCGTCCACCACGATAGCGCCTGCAGCGCTGGTGGTGACTTCGGCATTTTTGTTATTGGCGCTAACGTGGATCCCTACGTTGTTGGTGCCATTCACGTTAATCTTGCCGTCGTTACGGATTTCCTGATTATTTTCTGCGCCGCTGTCGTGTACGGAGATGCCGTAGTTTTTACTGCTGCCCCCTTTAGAACCGCCATTGATCACGATATTGCCGGTATTGAGGACGTTGCCCGTGGCATTTCCGACCAAAATCCCCGCGGCGTTACGGACGCCGGTTCCCAGCGTGATAAGGCCGTTGTTAATCACCTCTTTGGCGCTCTTGATCATAATACCGGCGCTCAGGCTGGAACCGCCTGCCATGGTGACATCTTTAGCCGGATCGCTTGCGTCGCGACCAAGAGAAATAGAGGCATTCTGAGCGTTGGTAAAGGTGGCATTCCCGGCGACTTCTACGCCATAAGCGGTGCCGCTGGCAAAGGATGTACCGCTTTTACGTCCGTCTACGACGTTAATCTCGCCATTGTTGACCCCTTGCGCATCGTCAGACAATTGCATACCAATCGCCAGCGTCAGCGAAGAAGCGGGGACGTCTTTGCTCCAGGGATCGGCTGCCGAAGCGGTACCAAAGTTATCGGTGGTGATCGCCTGGTTGATGATGCCGTTGTTAGCGAGCTGGCTGGTGCCTTGGCCTTGCATACCAAATGCGCCATAGCTGTTGACGTTTTGGTTGCCGTCTTTATCGATAAACAGCCCGGAGTTGATCATCCCGTTGTTGGTTGCCGTCGCGTCTTTTGCCAGCATGCCAATCGCCAGGCTCTGCCCGGTAGACGTTCGTAATGCGTTCAGTTCGCCAAAGTTTGTGATAACCCCGCCATCAACGGCTTTCATGACGCCATTAATACTGCCGTCAACGGCAAGAATCGCATCTTTGTTCAGGGTGCCGGAGGTGCCTGCGCCGTTGGCGTAAATAGCATGCAGCTCACCGCGGTCAGCGGTCGCGTTATTGGCATGTGATAAGCCGTCTGTCCAGACGTCGTAATCCCAACTGAGCACGTCAGAGGGCTTGCTGGAATTGATCAGACCATCAATCAGCTCGGCATACTTCGTTTGTGCTGCGGTGACGGTAGTGACTTCATCCGTTTCCAGCCACAGCTGGATTTGGCTGACTTTTTCGCCTTCCGGGTTTTCCGCCGCGTCGCTGCTATTGCCCAACAGCCAGTCGTTAAATTCGGCCAACTCCTGCGTGTTGGTGATGTTAAATGTGCGCTCACCCGTTTCGACGACTTTGCCGTCCGTATCATAGCCGTAGGTCATGAGCGTGACATCATCGCCAAACACGGAGGTTTGCGCTGAGCCGGCGAAGGTTTTTTCAGGAATAACCGGGGCGGCGTTAAATTTGATAAAGTTATCGGATTGCCAGTAAACCTGGCTACCCGCGTCCTGAGCCTCCAGTAAGGAGGAGTCTTTGGCCAGTAATTCGATGGTATTGGTTTTGGCGCGTACATTGAGCGTGTCGTCGCCCAAATTCAGATTGGCCGTGGAGCCGTTTGTCGCCAGCGCGATGCCAAATTGTTTGTAGATTTTAGACTGCGTCGGATCGTAAGTGTTTAATGCCGAATCGCCAATCTGTGATTCGGTAAGAAAGTTACTTAACGCGTTAGTATCAAAGACTTTAATGGTTGTTTTTTCGCCGGGGAACGCCGGGTCGTTAATCTCAAATTCTGTGCTCTGCGAAGGCGTTGATGATTGGTTATAAGTCAGGTATTCCGCCAGCTCCTCGGCAGTAGTAATCGTTTTTACGCCCTGGTCAGGGCTGGTGGCCTGCAGGGTGATTTTGCCGGTTTGCAGTAGCTCTCTGATGGTCGTTGATTCAACAACGCCACTTTGACCCGGACTGATGGTTGGGATCGCGCCGCTGATATTGAGCGCCTGACCAGCAGTGATATCTTCATATAAGAATCCGTAGTCGTGGACACCCTCATAATCCCCAACAGAAATACCTGTCTGGTAGTCGGCGAAAATATTATGTTCACCGATGTCGATGATCGGAGTTGCTGAAGCTTGCATTGAAGCAGCGCTTAATGCGCCGGCCGCCAGTACGGCGACAGTTTTACGCGAGCTGCTTTTTTTCTTTCCTTTGGTTAATTCGGAAACGACCACCCAGATACCGAGCGCCGCGTTCCAAATAATGCTGTAAACTTTGTTCATATATAACCCTCGTCTACATTCCTGTTATGTGTATTGTTAATACATTGAGTTGTTGGCTATGGTTGGCACGCGGATGTGCTACCCGGTAATAGATTTTTGGAAATAGGATTCCCTTCCGTGCGATGCGGAATTTAAAAGTGAGCCGAAAGAAAATCTTTTAAATAATAACCGTGATAATTGTCCTTAAATAAGTCAGTTACGGCTGGCTATAGTGAGAAATGGTGTACTTGAGTCGGGAGTTATTTTTCCCGAGTTTTCTGGCAATGTTGCTTTTGTACGCCCCGATGGTTTTTTCACTTTTTTGTGATGCTCCAGCGATTTGAGTCAATGACCAACCCCGGGCAAGCATCATCATTACGTTAAATTCGTTTGCTGTGATTTTGTTATTTATTTCTTTGATATTACGTATTTTTTTGTTTTGTGATATGCACGTCACGGCATGCAGTAACCGATCAAGGCTGGCGTCTTGATCGAGGAACAGCATGTTCCTCCCGCAAACGGTTTGAAAAATAGAAAAAGTGGCTTCATCTGCCAAAACAATAATTTTTGTGGCAGGGCGTAAAGCCATGTTGCGGATAATCCTGGCATATTTTAAAAAATCTGAGTTGTCAGGATTAATAATGATGCAATCCATTTCATAAGGGATTATGTTGACGGCAGAAAGCGTCTGAGAGGAGTAGTACGCGATATCAATATATAATGATGAACCACGTAGGATTTCTCGCATGCCTAGCCAGGGATAAATTGATTCACCCAAAAAAATAGCCTTAGACATAACGATCTCCTTGAAATTTTGGTGCAGGCGGTCGCCTCTTTTTTTAGGCTAAAAAAGAGTTTCTTGCGACGCATGAAATGTTAATTAAATCTCGTATGACGTTCTTTGGTGTGAACGCATCCTTATTTATTGCAGATTCAACAGATATTTTATGTATTAATTTGAATCATTAACTATTCTTAAAGTAGATATTACACTTTGTTAAAATTTAAGATAAATCGTTTATTTCAGCTCTGAGTAAATGATTGATAGATTTCGCTTATGGATCACGCGAATAATGTTTCAGCCATTTCTATAAAGACAGGGTATTCCTATTTGTTCTGGAGGGGATTTATATGAAAAACCTTATATTTCAAACAGATAACCATTCTTCTTAATGGGACTATTGGCAGGTAGGAGAATTCTTAATCAAGGCCAGGATAAAGAGAGAGGGAAAGCGGTGGGAGAGAGAAATATTGTCTTATTTGCAGTTATCGACCTAAAACTCGATTATTTAAGTTGATAACTCTGACTTATCTTAATAACTAAGCATTTTGTGCTATTTTTATCATTTGGTGCTTAATCTTCAAATCTCGCTTGAAGATGTTATATTTTCTGCTTGCTATCGCTGATAGCGCTTAGCCCGCCAACAGCTCCTGCTCAACCTGTTGCACCTGTTGTTCCAGCGTATTGCGGATTTCCGTAAGCGCCCGTTGTTGATCGGAGAAGTAAGCCTCTTTATCCGTCACGGAGGTGGCAAGGCGCCAGGCGTTCTCAGCTTCCAGTTCGGTAATCTCTTTGAGCAGTGCGTTAATTTGTTCTCTGAGCTGCTGTATTTTGCTGCGTAAATGCTGCAGATCGTTCAATCGGTCGCTCGCCATCATCGGTTCGAGGCCGCTTTGCAATTGAGTCAGTAGCGCCCGAACGGCAGCAAGGTCGGCATTCTGGCGCGCCTGGTTAAGCTGCACCATCATCTGATGCGCTTTCTCTTTCAGATCGTCTGCCACCACGTCCGGATGACAAAGACGGCTGGCCTGACGCCACAGGCGTTTTAACTCATTACGCTCTTCAGAAGAAAGTCGTTGGTCCCGGCTAAAACGATGTTGCGCATCCTGCTGTTGCTCCTGATATTCATCATATTCATGGCTGGCTTCTTCCTGTGCCTGACGGGCTGCGCTGTCGTCCTGGCGAGAAAAGTCGTTTTCCAGCTCACGAATCTCCGCCAGCAGGGCGGTAATAAGTTCCGTTTGTTGCTGAATTCGTTGACGTGTTTCCACCGATTCGCGCGAATCTGAATTCTGGTTCATCCAGAGCTGCTTAAGCCTGGCCAGTTGATCAACGGCCTGGGAAATATAGTGCTGGCAGGATTGATAGTCTTGTTCCCGGCGTTTTCGCTCCGCTTCCTGTTTGCGCTGGGCGCTGGCGGCGAGCTGTTTACGCAACTCGAGGATCCGGCTCATCAGAGGCCCAAGGCGAAGATGATACAGATCGTTGAAATCATCGAGGATTTGAATGCGCGTGTTGCGCTTATCGATCAGGTCACGCAGCTGTGTTTCGAGCGCTTTTAGTTCCAGTTTACTGGCGGCAATGGCAGGATCCTGCCACGTTGAGACTGCCCGTTGAGATTGCAGCCAGGCCGTGATTTCACGTAGGGCATCACTAAAGCGCCGTGCTTCGAGCGCCTGAACGATGGCGCCAGGCAAGACTGACATAGGCTCATTTTTCAGATGATCTACCTGCTGGAAAATAATCTCCTCATCTTCCAGTTCAATAGCGCTTTTGACGATTTCCAGTCGTTTGATGATCTTATTCATGACAGTCGTTGCCTGGCCTGGCTCAAAAACGAGTGGCTGAAACACAGCGGGTTCACCCGTTTGATAATGTTAGAAAAACAGTAAAGCGCATTCTGTGGCCTGCGATGCCTTTTCGTCCAGAATAATTCACTGTAATTATGAACAAACGCAATGCCACGGGCACAGCGGGTCCTTATTGCGCCTTGCGACAACCAGGTTGAAATGTTAAAAGAAGCCCCTTCAATAAAAACGACACAGGGGAAGGGCGTGAAAAACGCGTCAACTGCATCTGACACCAGCGTGTCTGATGCCGCGTCAACGAATGAGCCGACGCTTCAGAGGGGGTTGCAAAACCGCCATATTCAATTAATTGCGCTGGGCGGCGCAATTGGTACCGGCCTGTTTTTGGGCATTGGCCCGGCTATTCAGATGGCAGGACCTGCGGTGTTACTGGGTTACGGCGTTGCCGGGATCATCGCTTTTTTGATTATGCGTCAACTGGGCGAAATGGTGGTGGAAGAACCCGTTTCGGGATCGTTTGCCCATTTTGCCTATAAATACTGGGGACCGTTCGCGGGATTTCTGTCCGGCTGGAACTACTGGGTTATGTTTGTGCTGGTTGGCATGGCGGAACTGACCGCGGCTGGGATCTACATGCAGTACTGGCTGCCCGATGTCCCGACCTGGATTTGGGCCGCGGCATTCTTCGTGATCATCAACGCGGTTAACCTGGTCAACGTACGTCTGTATGGCGAAACGGAATTCTGGTTTGCGCTGATTAAAGTGCTGGCCATTATCGGCATGATTGGTTTTGGCGTGTGGATGCTGTTTTCCGGTCACGGCGGGGAACATGCCAGCATTGATAACCTGTGGCGTTACAACGGCTTTTTTGCCACCGGCTGGAACGGGTTGATCCTGTCGCTGGCGGTAATTATGTTCTCCTTTGGCGGACTTGAGCTTATCGGGATTACTGCCGCAGAAGCGCAGGATCCGCAGAAAAGCATTCCAAAGGCGGTAAACCAGGTGGTGTACCGTATTCTGCTGTTTTACATCGGTTCTCTGGTGGTGCTGCTGGCGCTGTACCCGTGGGTGGAAGTGAAATCCAACAGCAGCCCGTTTGTGATGATCTTCCATAATCTTGATAGCAACGTGGTGGCTTCTGCGCTGAACTTTGTCATTCTGGTGGCTTCGCTGTCGGTATATAACAGTGGCGTCTACTCTAACAGCCGTATGCTGTTTGGTCTCTCTGTCCAGGGGAACGCGCCGAAGTTCTTAACCCGCGTCAGCCGTCGCGGCGTACCGGTGAATTCACTGATCCTCTCCGGTGCTATTACGTCTCTGGTCGTACTGATCAACTATGTCCTGCCACAAAAGGCCTTTAGTCTGCTGATGGCGCTGGTTGTGGCGACGCTGCTGTTGAACTGGATTATGATCTGCCTGGCCCATCTGCGATTCCGGGCGGCGATGCGTCGTAAGGGACGTGAGACGCAGTTCAAAGCGCTGCTGTACCCGGCAGGGAACTACCTGTGTATTGCTTTCCTTGGCATGATTCTGGTGCTTATGTGTACGATGGACGATATGCGCCTGTCAGCTATCCTCCTGCCGGTGTGGATCCTGTTCCTGTTCGTTGCCTTCAAACTGCTGTGTCGTAAGTCCCGCTAAGTTTCTACCGATCCCATCGTCAGGATGGGATCGGATCTTCTCTCAATGTTTATCGTGACCGCTCTCGCAATTTTGCCTTTGCTGGCAGGATCTTTGTTTTGTAATCGATTACTTTTCTATTGAATCTATTTTGTAATCGATTACTTTTTAAAGGTGAGGCAAAAAATGGTGTCAACAACCGAAAGTAGTGGAAAACAGAACGTACAGTACCGGCTGCTGGTACCCCGGCTGTCGCTAATGATGTTCTTACAGTTCTTTATCTGGGGAAGTTGGTCCGTCACGCTGGGGCTGGTGATGAGCCAGCACAACATGTCGCTGCTGATTGGCGATGCGTTTTCAGCCGGGCCCATTGCCTCTATTCTGTCGCCGTTCGTCTTAGGGATGCTGGTAGACCGCTTCTTTGCCTCGCAAAAGGTGATGGCGGTGATGCACCTTGCAGGCGCGGCGATCCTCTGGTTTGTTCCGCAGGCATTGGTGGCGCAAAACGGTGCGCTGTTGATTGGTCTGCTGTTTGGCTACACGTTGTGCTACATGCCAACGCTGGCGCTTACCAATAACATTGCTTTTCATAGCCTGTCGGATAAAGACAAAACTTTCCCGGTGGTGCGGGTGTTTGGCACCATTGGCTGGATTGTCGCGGGGATTTTTATCGGCGTAACCGGAATCTCGGATACTACCGGCATCTTTACGCTGGCGGCGGTTATTTCTGTGATTCTGGCGCTCTACAGCCTGACGTTGCCCAACACGCCCGCACCGGCGAAAGGACTGCCGGTAAAAGTGCGCGATCTGTTTTGTGCGGATGCTTTCGCCTTACTCAAGGTTCGTCACTTTTTTGTCTTCTCGCTCTGCGCGACGCTTATTTCTGTACCGTTGGGAACCTATTACGCATATACCGCGTCGTTTCTGGCTGATGCGGGCGTTGGCGATGTCAGTACGGCGATGTCGTTTGGTCAGATGTCTGAAATTTTCTTCATGCTGGTGATCCCGTTCCTGTTCAGGCGTCTGGGCGTGAAATACATGTTGTTAATCGGGATGTGCGCCTGGTTTGTGCGCTACGCATTCTTTGCCCTCGGCATCAGCGAAGAGGGCCGATTCCTGCTGTATCTCGGCATTCTGCTGCACGGCGTGTGCTACGACTTCTTCTTCGTGGTCGGCTTTATTTACACCGATCGTATTGCCGGGGAGAAAGTAAAAGGCCAGGCGCAAAGCATGATCGTTATGTTTACCTATGGGATCGGTATGCTGCTTGGTTCGCAAATTTCAGGCGCACTTTACAACCGTCTGGTGGCGGGGCAAACGGTGCCTCAGGCGTGGACCACATTCTGGTGGATCCCGGCAGTGGCTGCCGCAGTGATTGCCGTGATTTTCCTTTTCTCTTTCAAGTATGACGACAAAGAGCAGGCGTAATTTTCAGGAGGGGTTATGAAAACCATCAAGGGGCCTGGCATTTTTCTGGCGCAATTTATCGGGGATCGCCCCCCATTTAACACCCTGGAAGGCGTGGCAAAATGGGCGGCGGAGCTGGGCTATGAGGCATTACAAATCCCGTGTAATCACAAGTCTTTGTTTGATGTCGAACAAGCAGCCAGAAGTCAGGCCTATTGTGATGATATTCGTGGGATGCTGGCCGGGCATGGGCTGGTGATTAGCGAACTATCTACCCATCTTGAAGGCCAACTGGTTGCCGTCCATCCGGCTTACGATGACGCTTTTGACGGATTTGCTCCGCCATCTGTACGCGCTAATCCGCAGGCCAGGCAGGCGTGGGCCATCGAAACCCTCCACCAGGCCGCTGCGGCTTCGCAAAGGCTGGGGCTGACGGCGCATGCTACGTTTTCAGGTTCGCTCGCCTGGCCCTTCTTTTATCCGTGGCCACCGCATAACCGTCAGCGCTTTGAAGAGGCTTTTCTGGAGCTGGCGCGCCGCTGGAGACCCATTCTCGATCGCTTTGATCATCATGGGGTGGATGTTTGCTTTGAAATCCATCCCGGTGAAGACCTGCACGATGGCGTAACGTTTGAGCGCTTTCTGGCGCTGGTTAATCATCATCCTCGCTGCAACATTCTCTATGACCCGAGCCATCTGTTATTGCAGCAGATGGATTACCTTGGGTTTATCGATGTTTACCACTCGCGCATTAAAGCGTTTCACGTCAAGGACGCTGAGTACCACGCCAGTAGCCGCAGTGGTGTCTATGGCGGTTATCAGCCGTGGCTCGATCGCGCTGGGCGTTTCCGTTCCCTGGGGGACGGTCAGGTCGATTTCAAAACCATCTTCAGCAAGCTCACACAATATGATTTCCCTGGCTGGGCGGTACTGGAATGGGAGTGTTGCCTGAAAGACGCGCAAACCGGGGCGCGTGAAGGGAGCGATTTTATACGCCGCCACATTATTCCGGTTTCTTCACGCGCATTTGATGATTTCGCCGCTGGCGATGAGGTACGCAAATGATACAGGTTGGCATTATTGGCAGCGGTTTTATTGGGCCTGCACATATCGAGGCGTTGCGTCGACTCGGCGGTGTGAACGTGGTGGCGCTCTGTGATAGCTCGCTGGCGGTTGCCCAGGAACGTGCAGATGCTCTTCATATTCCTCAGGCGTACGGCAGCGTTGAGGCGCTGCTGGCGCATCCCGGACTGCAGGTGGTGCATAACTGTACACCGAATCATCTGCATGCCGACATCAATCGGCAGATTTTACGCGCGGGTCTGCACGTGTTTTCTGAAAAGCCGCTGTGTATGACGCCTGATGAGGCTCGTGAACTGGAAACGCTGGCGGAGCAGGTAGGAGTGGTGCACGGCGTGAGCTTTGTCTATCGTCAGTTTGCGATGGTACAACAGGCTGCCAGCATGGTCAGGCGCGGTAGCGTGGGGCGTCTGTTTGCCGTCCAGGGGAGCTATTTGCAGGACTGGATGCTGCTGGAAACTGACTACAACTGGCGGGTCGATGCCAAACAGGGCGGCAACTCACGGGCGGTAGCGGATATCGGTTCCCACTGGTGTGACACGGTGCAATTCGTCACTGGAAAACGTATTGTCGAGGTGATGGCCGATCTGGCTATCGTCTGGCCGGTACGAAAAGCCAGCATCGCCAGTAACGCTACGTTTGGCCAGCAAACGGCTGACCTGCAATTTGAGGATAAAGCGGTGACGACGGAAGATTGTGGATCGGTGCTGGTACGTTTTGACGATGGTAGCAAAGGCTGCTTTAGCGTTTCACAGGTGAGTGCCGGGCGCAAGAATCACCTGAGCTTTGAAATTAACGGTAGCCAGAGTTCACTGCACTGGGATCAGGAAACGCCGCAACAGCTTTGGATCGGGCACCGTCAGCAGGCGAACCAGATCCTGACCGATGACCCAGGATTGATGAATGCGGATGTCGCTGCCAGCGCGCACTTTCCGGGTGGGCATATTGAGGGCTGGCCGGATGCGTTCAAAAATATGATGCAGCAGTTCTATCAGGCGGTGCAGGCAGGCAAAATGCCCGCGACGGCGGAGCGTCGATTTGCGTCATTTTCTGATGGTGTGGATGTGATGTATATCATTGATGCGATTATAAAAAGCCATCAGCAGCAGCGCTGGGTATCTGTGCAGCGCTAAACACGCACCCGGTTCGCCGGGCAGTGATTTTATGGTAGCCTCAACGTAAAGCCTAAACCGCAGGACTTGTCGTCGTTATGTCTATTCAAAAAATCGCCCAGCTTGCCGGTGTGTCGGTGGCGACGGTATCGCGTGTGCTGAATCACAGTGATACCGTCAAAGCCAAAAATCGCGAGCGCGTGCTACAGGCTATTAAAGAAAGCAATTATCAGCCCAACCTGCTGGCTCGTCAGCTGCGTACGGCACGCAGTTCGATGATTCTGGTGATGGTTTCCAACATTGCCAACCCTTTTTGTGCAGAGGTTGTTAAAGGCATTGAAGAAGAGGCTGAAAAGAATGGCTATCGCATTTTGCTGTGTAATTCCGGCTCGGATACCGCTCGCTCAAAATCGGCGCTAAAGCTGCTGTCTGGGAAAATCGTTGATGGCATTATCACCATGGATGCATTCTCAAAATTACCGGAACTGACCACGCTGATTGGCGACGCTCCCTGGGTTCAGTGCGCGGAATATGCTGATAAAGGCGCGGTTTCCTGCGTAGGGATTAACGATGTTGACGCTGCGCAGTCGGTAATATCTCACCTGGTGGAAAAGGGCTATCGACGCATTGCGCTAATCAATCATGATCTGAGTTATAAATACGCCCGGTTGCGCGAACGTGGCTATAAAGCGGCGCTGCATGCGCTGTCGCTTGAGTATCAGGCCGTAGAATACGCCAGCGAATTAAGTTCCAGCGCAGGAATTGCGGCGATGAAAACATTGCTTGCCGCAGAGGTGAAACCCGACGCGGTGTTTGCCGTATCGGACACGCTGGCCGCTGGCGCGATGCGTGCTATTTTCAATGCCGGATTACAGATCCCGCAGGATATCGCCGTAGTGGGATTCGACGGTACGGAACTGGCAGAAATGGTTTCCCCACAGCTTTCGACCATTGAGCAGCCCTCGCGGGATATAGGCCGCAAAGCGGTAGGATTGCTGCTGAATAAAATAGAAAATCCTGACGCGCAGACGGAAAGGGTGATGATGGACTGGCGCTATATTTCACGCGCCAGTACCTGAGCGTTAGCGTTGAAACGCGCCTGACAGTGCGCGAATATCATTTCCGGTGGGCGACTGATGAATGCGCAAGCCAAATTCTTCGATCACGGCGAATATATGGTCGAAAATATCAGCCTGAATACTTTCATATTCCAGCCAAACCACCGTATTAGTAAAGGCATAAATTTCGATCGGTAAGCCGTGATCGTCTGGCGCAAGCTGGCGCACCATTAACGTCATATCTTTGCGAATCCGCGGATGATGACGCAAATATTCGTTCAGATAGGCGCGGAAGGTGCCAATATTCGTCATCCGACGGTGGTTTAATACTGATTCAGGTGCATCTAACTGCTGATTCCACTCGTCAATTTCCTGATGGCGCGTGGTCAAATACGGTTTCAGCAGGTGCGCTTTATGCAGCCGCTGACGCTCATCCTCATCAAGAAAATGAATGCTGGTAGCATCAATGCTGATGCTGCGTTTAATGCGTCGCCCACCGGAAGCCGACATCCCACTCCAGTTTTTAAAAGAGTCCGATACCAGTGACCAGGTTGGGATAGTGGTGATGGTGTTATCCCAGTTGCGCACTTTTACGGTGGTTAAGCCAATATCAATCACCGCGCCATCTGCGCCGTATTTAGGCATTTCCAGCCAGTCACCCAACTTCAACATATCGTTGGCTGAAAGCTGTATTCCGGCCACCAGCCCGAGGATCGGATCTTTAAACACCAGCATTAACACGGCGGCCATGGCACCCAGACCGCTTATCAATATTGCCGGTGACTGACCAATCAGCAGGGAAATCATCAATATTCCGACGACAATAGCGCTGATGAGCTTGATGCCCTGAAATATGCCTTTTAGCGGCAATTGCGATGCGGCAGGGAATTTTTGCGACAGATTGAGAATGACGTCCAGCAGGGAAAACAAGGACAACAGGGCGTACATCATGATCCACAGCTGTGCGCAGGTTACTAATATTTCTGCTGCTTCACTGCCTTTCTGTAACCAGAGTGCGGCCTGTATATTGACAATGATACCCTGCAGGGTGAATGCCAGCCGGTGAAATAACTTGTTCTGCGTGATGATTTGTAGCCACAGGCGGGAGCTGGCGTTGGCGCGCTTTTCAAATGCGCGTAATACCACCCAGTGCAAAATAACGTGAACAATAATGGCGGTGATAAAAATAATGCCAAAAATCATTACCAGTGAGGTGGTGTGATTTATTTCAATGCCGAGTTCTTCTACCTGAGATATCAATTCCTGCATAACGTCTCCTTAATAAACAGCGGTCTATGATGACCGCTGTGTAGAGCTTATGCAAATGCGGGGATTAAACTTCCGTCAGTGTTGTTTCCAGCGGCAGACGAGATTTTGGCAGCGCGGCGTTGAAATCTTCTACGCTGTGATGACCCACCGGGACCACAACTACGCTGGTGAAACCTTTTTCTTTCAGGCCAAATTCTGCATCCATCACCGCCGCATCGAAGCCTTCGATCGGCACCGCATCCAGACCCATCGCCGCCACGCCCAGCAGGAAGTTACCGACGTTCAGATACACCTGTTTTGCCATCCAGTGGTTGTCATCTTTCAGCTCTTTGCGATGCATGTCGGCAAAGAAAGTACGGCCTTTGTGGTTTGCGGCTTTGGCTTCAGGGGTGGCGAAACGGCCATCGCGCTCTTCTTGATCCACCACGCGCTCCAGCCAGGCATCGTCCATCGCCGTTTTGGCGCAGAACACCACGACGTGGGAAGCATCCAGCATTTTACGTTCGTTGAATACAAAGCCGCCGGCTGCGGATTTCGCCACGCGCGCTTTACCTTCGTCAGTGCTGGCAACGATAAAGTGCCACGGCTGAGAGTTGGTGCTGGACGGACTAAACTGCAGCAGCGTTTTTAATTTTTCGGCTTGCTCAGCGGTCAGTTTTTTATTCGGATCGAATGCCTTAGTGGAGTAACGTTTTAAGGCGACAGAAACAATATCCATAACTACTCCTGGTGATTTTTCATACCCTGCGGGTGCGTTTTGTTTCAGCAGGGTACAGGGTTAGCAAGAAAAAGATAAGACAGGAAAATGCAAAAACACTTATCGGAGTTAACGATAAATCAACCTGGACGCAGGCGTTTTTGATCCCGCTTCGCCAGGCCGTCTACGACGCGATGCCATGAATCATTTACCAACTCCGTCAGTAATGACTCGGTAATGTCGTCGCCTGGGTAGACCGATATCCAGTGCTTTTTATTCATGTGATAGCCGGGTTCAATGCTGGGGTAGATCTGCTGGTTTAACAGTGACTTTTGCGGATCGGCTTTCAGGTTAACCAGCGGGCGTCCGCGAAGCTCTGAGACCAGCATAAAAATTTTGCCGCCGACTTTGAAGACATCGTATTCCGGGCCGAATGGCCAGCAGTGCTCGGTAAAAGGCAGTTCGAGCGCAAGGCGCTTTGCACAGGCATGTAAGGTCTGGCCGTCCATTATTTTTCCTCACGGGTGAGTGCGCGCCACATCGCCTCAAATCCCATCGAAATATATTCTTTTGCGCGAGCCGCGTCGCGGGCGGCGAACTCCATGGTGGTCTCTGCCAGAGAAAGAAACAGCGCGTCGCCAAAGGCGCGATACTCGTCAGACATAAACTCAGGTCGTACGGAGCGATGACAAAGATCGCGCAGTTCCGGGAACATATCGTCAGCCTGCTGTTCCGTTTCTTTGCTGATTTTCTCGCTGACGGCCAACTGGCGAATCGTGCGATGCCCGCAGGTATGGTTCAGGCCCCAGCTAATGTAGCTGTTCCAGATGTAGTGAGTCATGGTTTTGGCATCGGTCACCGATCGATCCAAATTTGCCATCATCGACTGACAAAGGTCTTGCTTCAAAAAGAGGTAAAGCTCGTTGATCAAATCATCTTTGGTCGCGAAATAGCGAAACAACGTCCCCTCCGCAACCCCTGCATTGCGGGCTATCACGGCGGTAGATGCCGCAATGCCTGATTGTGCAAATGCTGTGGTTGCAGCTTCCAGTAATGCCAGTTTTTTGTCTTCACTCTTCGGACGAGCCACTACACTTTACCCTTAAGTCTGTAAAAAACATGATTGAATCACGGCCTTTGCAGCACCGCAACGGCGAATGTCAAAGATTGAAAATCATCTTGACGGCGAACTTTCGATTTCTATAATGAGTGCTTACTCACTCATAATCAAGAGTCAGTCGCGCAAACCAGCGGAAAGGGGCGCGTTTAAGGTCAGGATATGAAGCGTCTCACAGTTTGTGTGGTTGTTATTATGCTTATTGCCGCAGCTGCAAGTTTACCGTTTGTACTCAATGCCGGGTTTGGTCAGGCCCCGCAAGGGGCACAACTGAGTTTGGTTGAACAGTCACCTCACTATCGTGATGGACAGTTTCATAACCAGGTGCCGACACCGGGCTATACCGGCAACAAAGGTATGCTGGCGGCCTGGTGGGAGTTTCTGGTCGCTAAGCGTGATAATGCGCGCCCGGCGCAGCCGTTACCGCTGGTGGCAACCGATCTCGCCGGACTTTCGCCACAGCAGGATACTCTGGTCTGGCTGGGCCACTCCTCATGGTATTTGCAGCTGGCGGGTCAACGTATCCTGATTGATCCGGTATTTAGCAATTATGCCGCACCGTTTTCATTCCTGAACAAAGCCTTTGCCGGGGATTATCCGTGGACTGCACAGACGATGCCGGAGATCGATCTGCTCATTATCTCGCACGATCACTATGACCATCTGGATCTCGCCACTATCAAGGCGTTAATGCCGAAAATTAAGCGAGTGATTACGCCGCTCGGCGTAGGGTCGCATCTGCGTTACTGGGGGATGCGCAGCGAGATAATCGAAGAGCGGGACTGGAATCAGTCCGTCAGAGTGACGGATTCGCTGATCGTTCATGTGCTGCCTGCTCGTCATTTTTCGGGGCGCGGTATCAAGCGCAACCAGACGCTATGGGCGAGCTTCATGTTCGAAACGCCGGAGCAGAACGTTTATTACAGCGGGGATTCCGGCTATGGACCGCATTTTAAAGCCATCGGCGAGCAGTTTGGCTCGGTTGATTTGGCGATTATGGAGAACGGTCAATATGACCAGGACTGGAAGTTTATTCACATGATGCCAGAAGAGACGGCGCAGGCTGCGGCCGATCTGCATGCGAAAGCCGTGTTGCCAGGGCATGCCGGCCGTTTCGTTCTGGCGAAACATACCTGGGATGATCCTTACAAACGACTGGCGCTTGCCAGCCGTCGTCAGGATTACCGACTACTGACGCCAATGCTGGGTGAACCGGTAATACTGTCCGAACCGGACCAACCGTTTACGGCCTGGTGGCAACAGGCGACTCAATGAATACAGGGGAGAGCATGATGACGATTTCTGCTCAGGTCATTGATACGATTGTTGAATGGATTGATGATAATTTGAATCAGCCATTGCGCATTGATGATATTGCACGCCATGCGGGATATTCCAAATGGCACCTGCAGCGTCTTTTTATGCAGTACAAAGGCGAAAGCCTCGGGCGCTACATCCGCGAGCGTAAGCTGCTATTGGCGGCGCGCGATCTACGCGATACCGACCAGAAAGTGTATGACATCTGTTTGAAATACGGATTCGATTCGCAGCAGACCTTTACGCGAATTTTCACCCGTACGTTCAGCCAGCCGCCGGGCGCGTATCGCAAAGAAAATCATAGCCGAACGCATTAACGGCAAAGGGTTCTCGCGGGTCTAATCCGCCAGCGAGAACCAGCGCCGCCAGATAAAACGCAGTACAAAATATTCAATCACCCCCAGCAGTAAAAACCACAGACAAAACAGCAAAGTATAAAATTGGTTGAGATCCATCAGATGAAAGGTGGCGACGAGTTTTTGCGCCAGCACAATGCCCAGTGAGGGGGCGGGCAGCAGCAGACAAGACAAAAAAGCCAGCAGCAGGATCCCTGCGGCGGTCATCAGTGATTCAAGCGGGTGTTTCATGGCATTGTTAAACTTGAGTTAAAAAGCCATTGTCCGGGATCTCTGTGGGCAACGCAAACGCCACGCTTACAGCCCGGCCCAAATCTCACAATGTTTTTTCACCAGACCACTCAGAGATCCGCCGTCGGCGACGAAATCACGCATGCTCTGCGCTTCATCATGACCATTTTGAACCTGCAGGCGTAAGGATTCGATCGCGCTGGTCGCGCCTACTTTGTCCGCAGAAGCGGCGACATTCTCCAGTAGCCGTAGCGTGTCATCTGACAGGCGGTGCCCATCGCCGGTATTGACGTCGGTGATGATTCCCGCCATGCCAAAGCGGCAGGCCTGAAAACGGTTAAATTTATACAGCAGGTAATCACGCTCCTGGTGCTTGAATGGCCGTTTAGTGAGCAACCAGTGGGCGGTAGCCTGAATAAGTCCCGCCATATTGACTGCGTGTTCAAGGGTTAGCGGAGTGTCCATGACGCGAACCTCTACCGTACCAAAGTGCGGGCTGGGGCGGATATCCCAGTGTAAATCTTTAATGCTATCAATCATGCTGGTGTAAGCCAGTCGACGAAATAACCCCTCAAATTCCTGCCAGTTATTCACCCACGGCATCGGGCCATTATCGGGAAATCCGGAGAAAATATTCAGCCGCGCACAGGCAAACCGCGTGTCGGACGTTTGCATATAAGGTGAGGCGGCAGAGAGCGCAATAAAATGGGGAACAAATCGCGACAGGCCGTGCAGGAGGTAAATAGCATCATCGCCGTTTGCGCAGCCGATATGCACATGTTGGCCGAATACCGTCGCCTGCTGAATAAGATAGCCAAAATTTTCCAGGTTGCGCCGATAGCGTTCGTCATCGCAGACTTCCTGACGTTGCCATTTTTGAAACGGATGCGTACCGCCGCCACAGATGGCGAGGTGATGCTCGGCAGCAACCCGCGAGATTATCTGCTGCATGGCGGATAATTCAGCACTCGCCTGGTCGATATTGCGACAAACCCCGGTCGCCATCTCCAGCATACTTTCAGTGATATCGTGCTTTACTTCTCCGGCGGTGAGCTGCGGCTTTACGGCGTCAATCAGTCGGGAAGAGTCCTGGCTCAGGTCGTAGCCCGGAGGATTGACCACCTGCATTTCCAGTTCAATGCCTAACGTAAAAGGGTCAGAAACATGAAAATCGGGTAGGGACATAGTGTTCTCTTCAGCGTTGATTTTTAATCAGTATAGACGCGTCATCTTGCAAGCTGCATATAGAAGGGCCGCTGAATTTCTGTTCGTTGTCAGAAATCCCCCCGCGATGCTTTGAAGGCGAAATGGCCGGTGTTATAACTATTTTTTACTTCGCAACAGGGGTTGAATCGTGCCGGAAATTAATCTTTATGGACAGACCGTCGGCGATATTGTGCCTGACTGGAATGGTGCCGCCGTACTGCCGCGGGAAGAACTTGCAGGGCAATATTGTCGACTGGTTCCCCTGGATGCCGACAGCCACGCCGCCGATCTGTTTGATGCTTACGCGCAGGCGCCAGACGATCGCGACTGGACCTGGCTTGCAAGTTCTCGTCCCACGAGCGTTGAGGCCACAGCTTGCTGGGTAGAGGGCAAATCCACGGATGCATCTCTGGTTCCCTATGCTGTCATTGAACAGCGTTCCGGTCGTGCGGTGGGACTGGTGTGCTTTATGGCGATCGAACGGGAGCATGGTTCGGTTGAAATTGGTCATGTAACCTGGTCACCGCGCATGAAAAATACGGTACTCGGCACCGAAAGCATCTGGCTGTTGCTGCGCCAGGCGTTTGCGTTGGGCTATCGTCGCGTGGAGTGGAAATGTGACTCTCTGAACACGGCTTCCCGTCGGGCGGCGGAGCGCCTTGGGTTTATCTTCGAAGGACGTTTTCGCCAGAAGATTGTGCGCAAGGGGCGTAATCGCGACAGCGACTGGTTATCGATGATTGATAGCGAATGGCCCCAGTGCGACGCTGTTTTGCAGCGCTGGCTGGCTGCCGATAACTTCGATGAAAAAGGGCAGCAACGCCGATCGCTGGCGGCGTGTCAGCCGCAGTAGCTCGCTTTTGAAGAATTAACAGTGCGCCCACAGTCAGTTATGGCTGCGGGCGCATTTATCATTAGCGTTGATTTATTAACGGGTTTGCCAACGGGTGCGTTCGACGGCTCCTTGCCATTCATGCCAGCGTTTTTGCAATCTCCCATGGCGCGCCATGTTTGGCTGGAACGATACGTGATCGGGCAGATAATCTCGCAACTGGCTAGTAGATGCACCCTGCAGCTTCTTGCGTGCCAGCAATCCGGCACCGATAGCGGAAAGTTCAGGGATATCGCTGCGCATCACCGGACAGCCCAATAAATCGGCTTGATACTGCATTAGCCAGTCATTTTTTGTTGGCCCGCCATCAACCATTAACGCGCTGAGTCGAAAACCGTTGTGCTGGCGCATCGCTAAAACAACATCGGCAATCTGATAGGTAATCGACTCCAGTGCCGCACGTACCAGATGTGCGCGTTTCACTCCGCGGCTGAGACCGTGAATCAACCCCCGGGCATCTTCATCCCACCAGGGCGCGCCCAGCCCGGTAAGGGCCGGAACAAAATAGACGCCCAGCGTGGAGTCAACCGTGGCGGGCAGCGTATTGAGCTCATGAAGCAGTTGCTCTTCCGGTAATTCGCTAAGACCTGTGCTATCGGCCATCCATGCGACGGCATCTCCCGTATGCGGAATATTACCTTCCAGTCCGTAGACCAGGGTGTCAGCGTCATGCCAGGCAATGGTCGTTGCCAGCGCGCTCACCTCGGACTGCGCCGAGAATACGGGAGCCATAACGGAAGATCCGGTGCCATAGGTCGCTTTGACGCAGCCTTCCATACCCAGCCCATGGGCAAAAAGCGCAGCATGAGAGTCGCCAATCATCGCCAGAATAGGGATTCCATCAGGTATCCTCTCCAGACCTTTTGTTACGCCAAAATGGTGGCTGGAAGGGCAAACTTCGGGCAACGCCTGCTGCGGGATACCGAATAGAGCCAACATCTCGTTATCCCATTGTCCGCTCTTGAGATTGAGCAACTGCGTGCGTGAAGCGTTGGAGATGTCGCAACGAAATTCCTCGCCGTGCGTTAAGTTCCACAGTAACCAGCTATCGATGGTCCCGAGACATATTTCCCCTTGCTGTGCGAGCGTCATACCGTTGGGAACTGACTCCAGCAGCCAGCGCATTTTAGAGGCGGAAAAGAGTGGGGCAACGGGTAATCCAGTGATGGATTTTATGTACGCCTCGTGCCCCTGTTCACGTAATGCTCGGCAAAAATCGGCCGTGCGCGAACATTGCCAGGTGATAGCAGGGCCGAGAGGGCGACCGCTGGCACGATACCAGCCTATCGCCGTTTCACGTTGATTGCTGATCGCCAGCGCTGCGACGCGTTGTGCGCCGACGCAGGTAATGGCTTGTGCCACAACATCCAGTGATGCGTCCAGAAGTGCATCACCTGACTGTTCAACCCAGCCTTCACGGGGCGTGTGGATCGCCAGCGCGCGGGAGAACTTCGCGACCACGTTTCCCTGACCATCCAGCGCTACGGCTTTGGCATTGGTGGTGCCTTCATCAAGCGCAATAATAATGTCTTTTTGTGCTGACATTGTTTTCTCCAGCCCTTCGGTTTCCCTGAGTATTAGCGATGGAAAAAGGTATCCACCCCGAGATAGCGGGTGAAAGCTTCATGCAGTACCTCTGCGCTGGCGGAATGGTTCATTGCCACGTGATGCTCAAAGCCATTACGACAAATCCAGGCCAGTAGGTTCTCCAGATGAGGCACCTGGATTACCGCTCGGCAGCCGACAGTGTCCAGCGGATCGTCAACCGATAGCCCTTCGCCGACGTAGGCTTTGATTTCGCCGGTTAAATCGTCGGTACTCAGGCGGAAGTAGGTCAAGGCACCGCTTTTCATACGACCGTGAACTGCACCGCAGGTGTTCTCTTTACCGACGGTGGTACCGATGATATCCGCCGTCCCCATCTTCGGGCTGTCCAGACTGGCTGATGCGAAATTACCGCAGTGAAAAAGAACGCATTTATCACGATCGTCGCCGAAATTATTGTTCCAGTCGGCAATGGATGCTGGACTTAAGTTGCTGCTGGCGAGGGCGTACATTGACAACGCGCCCATCACATCCACTTCGCAGGCACTGGGCATTAACTGCCCGGACATCACGCTCATGATTGAGCACACGTTGATGCCTAAATTTTCCTGCAGCGAGGTCCAGCACTGGATGGCAGTCGTATCAATATCATTAGCGATGACCCATTCGCTGATAACGACAAACAGTTTTGCCATGGTGACCAGTTTGTCGGCTGGAATGGCGCTGGCGTCGGCGTTATCCATCAACAGGCGGCGTTTTTCATCCACCCGGATATCGTCGTCGCGCAGTCGTTTGATGCGGGTAAAGACTTCAGACAGATCCAGTGTTTCAACGGCAATACCCAGTCTTTCGAGCAATTTTTCACTGTAGCGGACGGTGTTAAACCCAGCTGGACGTGCGCCGATAGCGCCGACGCGAACTCCGCGCATGCTGGCGACCACGCGACAGATTTGTTCGAAACGTTTCAGATCTTGTGCAAACACCTCGCCTGACAGGTCGCAGACATGCTGGGTGGTTAGCGTAAACGGAATACCGTACTGGCGCATGTTATTGCACAGAGAGATCTTGCCGCAGAAGCTGTCACGGCGAGTGGCAAGCCCCATTTTATCCAGGTTGTCTTCCTGCGCCTGGATCAGAACCGGGACATCTAAACCGGAAAGTCGCAGCGTTTCCGCTATCGCTTTTTCATCGCCAAAGTTCGGCAGTAGTACCACCACACCGTGAATCTTGTCGCGGTGAGCGCGGAAAAGTTCAGCACAAACTTTCGCATCCTGACGGGTTTCAACACCGCCGAGTTCTGTCTGCGTATCGTTGAGCATAATGGTGTTAATGCCCAGCCGCTCAAAGAGCACGCTGGCTTGTTCGCGGGCTTCAGCAACCAGATAGCTCGGGAAAAATCCCCGATTGCCAATAATCACCGCCATGGTCAACTGATGAGGAATTCGTGACATCGCTTTCTCCAGTAAGTGTTCTGTTGTTGTTATTGTTTTATCGTGTTGCCAGCAACAGTGCGGTGGCGTTTTTCACGACACCCGCCGCGTCAATTTCATGGCGTTCGCGCGTTGCTGCACGATCGGCTGCGATTGCATATTGGCCATCGGCAATCCCCAATCTACGCAGTGGAATGGCACAGCCAGCTTCTGCCAGCACTTCAGCCACCAGACTTCCCACGCCGCCATTAATGTTATGTTCTTCCACGCTAACCACTGCCTTGCAGTGGGTTAAAGCTGCCAGTAACTGTTGGGTATTGCAGGGACGAATTGACGGTACACTGATTACGCTGGCGTCAATACCCGCCTGTTCCAGCACTGTGGCAGCCTCGACAATTTCATGCACAGTTGAGCCCATTGCCACCAGTGCGACATCTTTTCCTTTGCGCAAAATATCGATATTACCCGGCGCGAACTGGTAGTTTTCGTCGTGTAATTCGGGTAAGGCTTTGCCATCCAGGCGAATATAAACCGGACCTATGTGGCTTAAGGCGTAGTCGAGAATCTGTCGGCATTCCACCGGACAGGACGGGGCGTAAATCTCAATATTGCCAAAACCGCGTAGCACGGAAATATCATCAATGCTGTGGTGCGTACTGGCGAGCGGTCCGTAGCTGGCCCCTGCGTTCAGGCCAATCAACTTCACGTTGGTATTGTTGTAGCAAATGTCGACTTTAATTTGCTCATTGGCCCGTGAAATCAAGAAGGGCGCAGCGTTACAGGTGACGGCGATTTTACCGCCCAGCGCCAGTCCGGCAGCAGCACCGACCAACGTCTGTTCGGCAATACCCACGTTGACCAGACGACCGGGAAATTCCTTCATAAATGGGGCGATTTTTGCTGTTGATGTTGAGTCAGCCACCACCGGCACAACATCCATTCCACGTTTGACCGCGGCAATTAACGTGTTCACCATGACGGTGGCGAGGTGTTCGCTATTACGCATCTTTCAGTTCCTCCAGCGCCAGTTCAACTTCTTCTCCTTTTGGCACGCGGTGGTGCCATTCCGGGCGGCCCTGGATAAAAGAGATCCCGGCTCCTTTGGTGGTGTGTGCAATGACGACATATGGCTTGCCTTCAGGGGTTAATCCTTCCAGCGTGCGCACCACATCGCTCATATCGTTCCCGCGACACTCTGTGACTTGCATACCGAAGGCTCGCCATTTTTCATCCAGCGGATCGGTGTTCATGATCTCTTTGGTTGATCCGGCAAGCTGGAGGTTATTTTTGTCGTTGATGATAATCAGGTTATCCAGTTTATAGTGGGCAGCGACCAGTGCCGCTTCCCAGTTGCTGCCTTCGGCCAGTTCACCATCACCGGTGACGACAAACACCCGGCGTTTGCTGTTGCTGCGTTTAGCCGCCAGCGCAATCCCTACTGCAACCGGCAGACCGTGACCAAGAGCTCCGGTATTCAATTCAATTCCTGGCGTTTTATGTTTTACCGGATGCCCCGGCAGATGCGAATCAGCGTGTTGATAGGTCGCCAGCCAGTCCACAGGAATAAAACCGGCTTCTGCCAAGACACAGTAGTAACCGCCCACAGCGTGACCTTTTGACTGGATGTAGATATCGCGCTCGTCGCTCTCTTTAATCTCCGGGGAGCAATTCAGGATGCGAAAATAGAGTGCTGTCAGCAGTTCAACCTGCGACAGGTCTGCGCCAGTGTGCCCGCCAGCCGGGCTTTCAGCATTCAACACGATAATGCGGCGACGCACGGCACGTGCTTTCTTTTCTAGCTCAGGTATTGAGAGCGAAAACGGATTCATAAGACACCTCTTGAATGTTTAATCTTGAATGAATAAATATTCCATGTGAGTGCAGTAGTGCAACTGTCTCTCTACCCACCACGTAATCTGCAGATAAAACAGTCAGTCGTTATTGGTTAGAATAAATATTCACTACTGATTTATTATTCATGATTAAAGATATGCCTTGTCTGGCGGTTTGTCTACGGCTTGTGCCACCAAATTTTGGAGAAAAGAGAAAAGGATCACACTAACGTGATAACTGGAAAGGTACTGATGACTTGTTATCTATTCAGGTATGAATAAAAATAACAGGCAGTTTATCAGGGGGAATGCCATGTCAAAGCAGGATGAACAGCGGTTGCTGGTTAAGATTGCCACGCTTTACTACGCCGAAAATAAAAAACAGTCTGAAATCGCCACGCTGCTGCATTTGTCGCAGTCCTTTGTCTCCCGTGCTTTAACGCGTTGTCAGAAAGAAGGGCTGGTGAAAATCACCGTCGTACAGCCGACCAATATCTTTGTGGCGCTGGAAAAAGCCATTGAAGAGCAGTTTGGTATTCGTCAGGCGATTGTCGTGGATGTCGGTGACAACCCCAGCAATACGCAAATTAAGCATGCAATTGGCAGCGCGGCGGCGCATTACGTTGAAACCCGCTTGCGAGCCGAGGACCTGGTTGGAATTTCCTCCTGGAGTAGCACCATTCGCTGTATGGTCGATGAGATGCACCCGCAAAATATCCGTGCGGCGGGGGTGATCCAACTGCTGGGCGGCGTAGGGCCGAATGGTAACGTGCAGGCCACGATTCTTACGCAACAGTTGGCAGCGCACCTTGGCTGTCCGGCCTGGCTGCTGCTTTCACAAAGTATTGAGCATTCGGTTGAAGAGCGTACACGGTTGGTTAACAGCCCTGACGTTGCCGCGGTGGTTGAAAAGTTTGCTGAAGTGGATGTGGCAATTGTCGGTATTGGCGAACTGGAGCCTTCTCAATTGCTGAAAAACTCAGGCAACTACTACAACGAAGAAATGTTGCGACTGCTCGCCGAGCGCGGCGCAGTAGGCGATATCTGTCTGCATTATTACGATGCAGCAGGTAACCCGGTACTCAGCCATGAGGAAGACCCGGTCATTGGAATGGAGCTTTCGCAGATCCGGGAGTGTAACCACGTGATTGCTTTGGCTGGTGGTGTGGAAAAACAGAATGCGATACGCGGGGCATTGCAGGGGAATTATATTGACGTATTGATCACCGACTACCCGACAGCCCGCAGTCTGGTGAAAGGGTGATGTCACGGTGAGTTAAACAATTGACAGCCCCAGGAGGCCCCTGGAGCTGTCTGGTTGAGCATATCAGACTTTTCAGAGGGGATTACTGACTTTCCATCGCCGCCTTTTGTGCTACCACCGCGGCTTTTTGCTGCATCCGGTTTTGCATCTGGTCGATGATGACCGCGACGATAATCACGATACCTTTAATCACCATTTGCCAGAACTCGCTGACGCCCATCATCACCAGACCATCGGCCAGAAAACCGATAACGAAAGCGCCAATCAGCGTGCCTAAAATCGTGCCCCGTCCACCGGCCAGTGACGTACCGCCGAGAACCACTGCGGCAATGGCGTTCATCTCAAATGCCGTACCGTTGGCCGGATGGCTGGCGGAAAGCTGTGCCGAGACCACAATTCCAGCAATCGCGGCACACAGTCCGGATAGGGTATACACCCAGATTTTCACCTGTTTTACTTTTACCCCTGACAGCTCAGCAGCGCGCTCGTTATCCCCGATGGCGTAAACGTGGCGACCAAAGGGTAGACGACGAGCGACGTAAGCAATGACCAGTGCCAGCACAATCATCATCCAGATGGCCCACGGAATCCCAAACAGTGTACCGGCACCAATCTCATCAAAACCGGTATTGCCGAGCTGCGGATTGCCGGAAAGCCCAGGAAAGGTTTGCCCATCGGAGGTCAGCATCGCCGCCCCGCGCAAAACGTACATGGTTCCGAGCGTACAAATAAACGGTGCGACGTTATAGTGGGTGATGATCCAACCATTCGCCGCGCCAATCAGCCCACCAATCAACAAGACGACAGGCACAATCACCCAGACGCTGGGGAAAATTGCGATGCCGAACATTGGCAATACAATGCCTTTAGTGATTAGCCATCCCGCGACCATGCCGCACAGCCCAAGCGTAGCGCCAATTGAGAGATCAATCCCGGCGGTAATAATGACAAACGTGATCCCCAGCGCCAGAAAGGCGTTAATGGCGATATGCTTGATCATAATGACCATGCTGCCGCCAGAGAGAAATCCCGGTACGGTGAAGGCAAAGAACCCGACGATTAAAAACAGTGCAATAAAAGTGCGCAGTTTTAGGATTAGTAGCAGGATATTTTCCCGAGAGAAGGCGACTGTGGAGCGAGGCGCGATGGCGGCAGATTGTAGTGTTTTCATATCAGAACCCCTGAGCACTTGCGGTTACCAGCGCCGATTCTTCGGCACGATCGCGGGCGATATCGGCAGTTAGCTTGCCGCCAGACATCACCAGAATGCGGTCAGAAACCGCCATAATTTCTTTTAAATCTGAGGTGGAAAAGACCACAGCAATACCCTGCTGGGAAAGCTGGACCATCATGCGGAACACATCGGCTTTCGCCCCGACATCGATGCCGCGTGTGGGTTCGTCAAGAAATAGAATTTTGGGATTGGTGAGCAGAGAGCGACCAATCACCACTTTTTGCTGGTTCCCTCCGCTCAGCGCCTGAATTTCAACCTCTGGCGAGGAGACTTTTATCGACAGATTGCCAATTGTGCTGGCGACCACGGCCTCTTCATCTTTGCGGGCAATGGCAAAGCCACGTTGCAGACGCCGCCAAAGGCTGGCAATGGTCAGATTGGTGGCGACGGATGAAATGGGGAAAATCCCTGTGCGCTTGCGATCCTCCGGCACCAGACTCATTCCCATACGGATGCGATCGGCGGTGGTTAAGCGCTGCGGGACCGGTTTGCTGTCGAGCCACAGTTTTCCGAGGTAGTTGCGCTCAGTACCTAACAAGCACTCGAACAATTCGGTTCGCCCAGCCCCCATAAGTCCATAGATACCGACAATTTCACCGGCATGAACGTTAAAGGTGACGTCATTGACGACTGCGCTGCCAGCGGTATTCACGCAGGTGATATGTTCAGCTTCCAGAACCGGAGCTCCAAACGTGCGGCCGGGTTCGAGAAAGTTGCTTACCGGATTACTGCCCAACATCTCGCGCACAATCCACGGGACATCGATGTCGCTAACCTTGGCTTCGGCTTGAAATTTACCATCGCGTAAAATAGTGATCACATCGCCAATTGCCATCAATTCTTCGAGGCGATGGGAGATATAGATTATCGACACGCCCTGGCGAGTAAGTTCACGGATCACGCGAAACAGAATCTCGACTTCAGTTTTACTGAGCGCTGAGGTGGGTTCATCAAGAATCAGGATATCTGCATCTTCAGCCAGTGCTTTGGCGATTTCGACCAGCTGTTGCTGCCCTACTTTGAGATTGCCAACCAGGTCGCGCGGTGATATCGGCTGATCGAGCCGGGTTAATAATTCCGCGGTGCGTTTCTCTTGCTCGGCCTCATTAATGGGAGCCATGCCTTTTTGAATCTCCCGACCGAGGAAAATGTTTTCCGCGACGGAGAGGTTCTCAAACAGGTTTAACTCCTGATGCACCATACCAATTCCATGTGCCGCAGCATCCCGGGTGCTGGCAAAGCGCACGGGATTTCCATTGAGCAACATCTCACCGCTACTGGGTTGCTGAACGCCAGCGAGGATCTTCATCAACGTCGATTTCCCCGCACCATTCTCACCAATAATCACATTCACCTTGCCACGCCAGACCTGATAATCGACGCTGTCCAGTGCAATTGTGCCGGGAAACAGCATTGAAATGGCATGCGTGCGCAGGATGATGTCATCAGCTGAGGTATTGCGCATTAGTGAGCCTCCTGTTCCAGCGTCAGTGCTGCTGCGTTTTCCGCTTTTCCAGCATTCAACGTCACGGCGAACAGCACCGTGGCAGTTTTCCCTTGCCAGCTAGTGTCTACGGCGGGTAACTGTTTCGCCGCTTCACGGTTATAAGCCCGTGACAGTTGGGCAAACTGAACCTGGTTAGTAAAATCTTCAAACTTGAAACCACTGGCATCGCGAATAGCATTGCCACGCATTACCGGGCCAATCTGAATCGTGACGGGCATATCATTGACCCTCACCACGATGGTGTGCTCTCGCCCATTGGTGGTGTCGACGCTATCAATCTGGCTGGTCAGGCGTACAAACACGCTTTCGGGAGCGGGTGAGGGGGCTTTCAGGCGAGCGGTCAGCGCTGAAGCATCCAGAACATGTTGCTGTGCCGCTTCCAGGACGCGGGATTGCCAGGTTTGTTGCGCGATCTGATCGGGAGTCTGGTTGTCGAAACTGGCTTTGGCCTGAGGATCGGCCGGGATAATTGGTTTGCCGTTTTCGTCGAGGTCAACTACCGTACAGGCCGTCAGCAACAGGGTGGCGCATCCAACCAGCGCGGCACCCCATTGTGTTAACGACATAGTGCCTCCGCTTAGTGGCTCAGGTTGAACTTGTTCAGCTTGCTGGCATTGGTTTCGTCAATCAGCACGCAATCCATGAGCTGTTTTTCTTCTTTCTGGGCTTTGCCGTTTTTCAGATAGTAATCCGCCTGCTCAACAGCCATTTGCGCCTGCTGCCAGCCGGGCTGCAGTACTGTCGCTTTAATATTGCTTTTATTAATGATTGAATCGCGGGTGTAGTCGCTGCCATCAAAACCGACCACGATGACATTATTTTTCCCCGCCGCTTTTAATGCGGCTTCTGCACCCAGCGCCATAGTGTCGTTACCTGAGATCACACCTACGATATCTGGGTTGGTTTGTAGAATGGCTTCCATTCGGGTAAAGGCTTCGGTTTGGCTCCAGTTTGCCGTCTGCTGGGCTACCATTTTCATGTCCGGATAGTCATCGAGTACATCGTGATACCCCTGCGAGCGTACATGGGCGTTGGTGTCGGATTGACGTCCCAGCAGTTCAACGTACTTCCCTTTTCCGTCCAGTAACCTGGCGAACTTCTCTGCGCCGAGCTGTGCGCCTTGATAGTTATTCGACACGATTTGCGCCACCGCGATGCCGGTTTTATTGATTTCGCGATCGATAAGAAAAGCAGCTACACCCGCTGCTTTGGCTTTTTCCAGCGGCCCTACGGTGGCATCTGCACCCGCATTATCGAGAATGATCGCTTTCGCTTTACGAGCAATAGCAGTCTCAATCAGTTGGTTTTGTTTATTGACGTCATCATCATGAGAGGCAACCAGCGTGGCGTATCCAAGCTCTTTTGCTTTGGCGACTGCACCGTCGGCTTCGGCTTTAAAAAACGGGTTATCGTGAGAAGGGGTAATAATCGCAATCAGTCCGTTGTCGGCAGCATACAGCGAACCCGATGTGGTAAGGATCGAGGCCAGTAATACGGATTTAATCAAGGTCTTGTTCATCTCTTTCTCCACTTTGAATATTTATTCAAATATGATTTATTATTCAAGTTAACGATAAGTCGAGATAATCGAACTGTCTACGATTTGCGCAGCTAATTTCTGAAAAAGAGAAAAGGATCACGATCCTGATGGTGAGGATGGAAATAGCGTCACGATATTTTTATCACGCTGAAACCAATGAACGTTAACTTCTTGATTGCCGAGGTTTGCCGAAAATGACGACATGATTTGTAATGTTAATTGCTGAGTCGTGAGTGCGGTGATTTTTGCGCTGGTGAAACCTGGTAGCCCCGATGCCTGATTGGAAAACGCCTTATACAGGCTCTCCTTTGCGCTGAATACCAGGGTTAAGGCGAGCGGAAAGGGCAGGCAGGCATGCTGTAAAATCTGATGTTCGTGGTTATCAATAATGCCATCAGCCAGCTCAACTGCGGTTTGTGGTGTAAAAATAGCTTCTATATCCAGCCCAATGGGATGCGTTGATACGACCGCCAGCGCCGTTGTTGCGCTATGGCTGATGCTGCCAAACAGATCCTGCGGCCACAATGGTTGGCGTTGCACACCGATGCCGGGCACGGTTTTGTGGCCAAATTCACGCAGTGCGTGTACTGCGGCAATACGCCCCGCTAAGTGCTCAGCTTTACGCTTACGCCCACTGGAGTGGAGCTGAGTGTGGTGGGGAAGCCAGAGCAGGTCGTGCTCATGGAAAGTGTCGGGATCAAATTCGACAATGTGCAGCATATGATCTGCGAAAGGGAGCGGGATGTGCGTTGTGTGCATGATTTCTTACGGTTTCCCTCTCCCCGTAACGAGGAGAGGGAAAAACGTTATCAGAAGTGTGTGTTAACGCTCATGAACCACGTCCGGCCCGGTTCGTTATAGGTGTGCGCGCCTGCGCCCGCCATATAGTTCCCGGTCACGATATCGCCCGTGGTCTGGGCATTCCCTTCACGCCATAAACGTTTGTCAAAGACGTTATCCACGCCGCCGGTCAGGCTGACGTTTTTCGTCACATCCCAGGTCGCACTCAGGCCGACGATGCTGTATGGGCTGACTTCACTGGCCGAGCTACCGGTAACGGGTTTACCCTGGTAATCGTATTTTTTCGGCTGCTGTTTGCCGTACCAGGTGAAGGTGGATTGCAATGACAGATCTTCACGTGCCTGCCAGCTCAGGGTCGAGTTCAGCGTGTATTCAGGAATAATCGACAGACGCTCGCCGGTCTCTTTATTCTTACTTTGCAGCATGTAGGTAATGTTGTTGGTCCAGTTAACGGTTTCGCTAACCGGCACGTTCAACGTTCCTTCCAGACCTTCAACTACCGCTTTAGGAATGTTTTCCCACTGATAGATATCGGTATAAGTCGTTTTCCCTTTGTTGGTGATAGACGTTCTGTCGAACGGGACTGTACCTGCTTCAATCTTGTTACGGTAATCGTTACGGAACCAGGTTACCCCAGCCAGCCAGCCGTCGCGTTTGAACTCCAGACCAATCTCTTTGTTGATACTGGTTTCGGCCTTCAGATCATCGTTGCCCATCATGTAGCAACCAATACCGGTCGCGGAGCCGGTGGCGTAGCAACCCTGACCTTTACTGTACAGAATGTAGTTCGGGTTGAGCTGATACAGGCTTGGCGCTTTATAGGCGCGCGCAATCCCCATCTTCAGGGTGAAATCATCGCCCAGACCTTGGGACAGGTTCAGGGACGGACTCCAGTTATCGCCCACAATGCTGTGATGATCGAAACGCAAACCTGGCGTCAGCATGGTGCTGTCGGTCAGTTCCATGTTGTTTTCAGCAAACAGAGAGAAAATCTCTGCGTCTGAGTACGGGCTGCGGTTGGTGCTACTGGACCCTGGAATATCGCCGCCCATAAAGGTCTGCGAATTGGACAACATGTCCTTCATGCGCTGCTGGTTCCATTCGGTACCGAGCGTCAGATTTTGGTTAACCAACAGGTCGAATGGAATGCTAATTTCGCTGTGCAGGGTGACATCCGCCAGGTCAGTGTCGGTAAAATGATTACTGTTAAATAGCCCTTCAAGACCTCCTGCCAGACCTTCACCCAAACGGGAGTTGCGGGTATGTTCGTATTGCGCCCAGTTGCTGGTGGTAATGCCGTTGTCCCAGCCGCCGTTCCACGTCAGCGCATAGTTCTGACGGTACATACGGTTGGTTTCTTTACCGTAGTATTTTTTTACCAGTCCGTTGGTTTTGTTATCGTTGTTGGTGTTCTGGGTGTCGCCAGCGTATAGATTGCCCTGGCGGCTGTAGCCGGCTTCAAACTCCAGCGATTGCATTGGCGCAAAATCCCACCGCAGTTGGCCGTTGATATCTTTGTTTTTTACCCCTTCACGACCCGCTGGCATGGTATCTGCGTAGTCGCCCGTACGTGCAGACTGGTGACCATCGTTAATGTCCCACGCGTCGGCCTGGGTTTTGTCGAGGTTACCGTTCAGGCGGAAGCTGAAATCCCCGCCCAGCGGGCCATTCAGGCTAAAGTTGGTGCGTTTGGTCGAGCCTTCTTCTTTGTGTTCCGGGGCGTTGAAATAGGTATTCCAGGAGCCATGCCACTCATCGCCGCCTTTCTTGGTGATGATATTCACCACGCCGCCAGCCGCACCGTTGCCATAGCGTGCCGCGGCAGGACCGCGCAGCACTTCAATACGTTCGATCATTTCCGGAGCAACCCATGCGGTATCGCCGCGGGTATCACGCTCGCCGCGCCAGCCCTGACGCACAGAGTTACGGCTGGTTACCGGTTTGCCGTCGATCAGAATCAGGGTGTTTTCCGGCCCCATGCCGCGAATATCGATCTGGCGGTTGTTGCCGCGTTGACCGCTGGTTGAGTTACCGGTCAGGTTGACGCCTGGCATGGTACGGATGATTTCCGACACATCGCGAGCGGGAGGATTCTTACGAATTTCATCAGCGGTAATGGTTGAAACGCCCGGTGCCTGCAGGTTCTGCTGGGCGGCGGTAACCACGATGGTGTCTTCATGAGAGACAGCGGCGCTATCGGTTTGATCTTCTGCCATCGCTGGCAGGGCTACCCCGTAAATCCCTAAATTGACCAATAAGGCCAGTGAATGAATCTTGTTGTTCATTGTATGTCCTGCTGTTCTTTTAGCCACGAGTACCAATGTGCCGTGGTGCGGCATTTGGTCTGATGTCGCCCGCATCCGCGTAAACCCTCCATTCCAGAAAAAGTACGCAGCGCCAGGCCGGTTTATAAGTGGTGAAAAACTGTGCGCGCTTCCCACAGCGCGACAATACGCTATTGCAAATGCAAATAGTTATCAATAATATTATCAATATATTTCACGCTAGATCATAAAATTTGACAATAAACATGGGGTTATGGCGGTGACGACGTTAAAGATGGGAAGCGAGGCGTGGTGGCAGTCAAAAAAAGGCCCGGAGTGGGAGCGTGAAGACAACGGAAATTATCGGGTAACCTTCTGGTGGCGCGACCCGCAGGGAACGGAAAAAGAGTCAGCCATTCATCGCGTATGGGTCTATATCACCGGCGTCACCGACCACCATCAAAATGCCACCCCGCAGTCGATGCAACGCATTGACGGAACAAATGTTTGGTGCTGGAGTGTTTCCCTTAGCGCCAACTGGCGCGGCAGTTACTGTTTTATCCCAACAGAACGAAATGATATTTTTGCTGCGCAGACGCCGGGCGAAGCGCCTGACCGAACCGTGCTGCGTGAAGGCTGGCGGCAATTGTTGCCGCAGGCTATTGCCGATCCCCTCAATCCGCAGAGCTGGCAGGGCGGTCGTGGCCATGCGGTGTCTGCGCTGGAAATGCCTGATGCACCCGTACAACCGGGATGGGATCGACCTGAAAACCCCGACTCGCCCGCAGTTTGCCTGCAATGGCGTAGCGCCAGACTCGGCAATACACGCCGCGTGTGGGTGTTTACCACTGGTGAAGCCCAGCCGGAAGCGCGTCCCCTGGCTATCCTTCTGGACGGACAGTTTTGGGCACAAAGTATGCCGGTCTGGCCTGCGCTGACTTCACTCACCCATCGCGGACACCTCCCGCCCGCCGTTTATCTCCTGATTGATACCATCGACACGGCTCACCGCAGCCGCGAATTGCCGTGTAATGCGGATTTTTGGTGGGCGGTACAGCAGGAGTTATTGCCGCTGGTGAAGACTACGACCGCGTTCAGTGACGACCCGCAGCGTACCGTCGTCGCCGGGCAAAGTTTTGGCGGGCTGTCATCGCTATATGCCGGGCTTAACTGGCCCGCGCGCTTTGGCTGCGTGCTCAGCCAGTCGGGCTCTTATTGGTGGCCGCATCGCGGTGGTCATCAGGATGGGGCGATCGTTGAGCAACTGAAGAGTGGAAAGATAAGCGCCCAGGGGCTGCGTATTGTCCTGGAAGCTGGGATCCGCGAGCCCATTATTTATCGCGCAAATCAGGCGCTTTATGCCCAGTTACCCTCTGCACCACAGTCTATTTTCTGGCGTCAGGTTGATGGTGGACACGATGCGCTTTGCTGGCGCGGCGGACTGATGCAAGGGCTGATCACGCTCTGGCAACCGCTTACCGACACGATTTAACCGGACGATGTTCCACGACAGGAGTTGAGTATGGAATTCAGTAACCCCTTCGATAATCCGCAGGGCCAGTTTTACATTCTGCAAAATCCCCAACGTCAGTTTAGCCTTTGGCCGCAGCAATGCTCACTTCCTGCTGGCTGGACGGTCGCGTGCGAACCCCAATCACAGGAAGCCTGCCAGCAATGGCTGGATGCAAACTGGACCACGCTGACGCCAGCGAACTACGTCGATGTGCAGGAGGCTCCATGACTCAACGTTTACCGTTAGTTGCGGCTCAGCCGGGGATCTGGATGGCGGAAAAACTCTCCACATTGCCCTCAGCGTGGAGCGTGGCGCACTACGTAGAATTAACCGGCGAACTGGACGCACCGTTGCTGGCGAAAGCGGTAGTGGCGGGTCTGCAGCAGGCCGATACT
>NZ_JAHLRC010000239.1:0-2139 GCF_018919545.1 Citrobacter sp. S46_ASV_140 | reverse complement strand
CATTTTTGGCCTCGATATTGCGCAGAATTTCCTGCGTTCGCGCCAGCTCACTTTTTTGCTGCAGATAGTTATGAAGCGGATATTTTTTATTGCTGCCTTCCAGACCTCTTCGCAACCCGTCCGAGAATTTCAGTTCTTTTTTCATAATTTATTCTTACAATATGTAATATGACCATGCCGATATTTATTCAATGAATTTATTTGAAAATATAATTCAATTCTGTTTACTGGTAGATTCTATTTTACGTACGCATTCCATCAACGATTTTCCACATTTCACTATAAGTTCTGCTTTTTTTTCTTCAGAGTAGCTATCAATATCTTTCGAAAATTTTTTGCCAAACAGCGTGTTCTGCAGCCAGACTTGAATTTCATCTTCAAAAAAATACTCTTTCAGGGCATAATCCACTACCACCAGTAACAAAGCGAACTGCCAGGACGAGAAGACACCAATCCACTCAATACCCAGCGCATAAACCGTAGGTGCAACTGCGCGTCCCAGCCACATATCCGTACTGCCGACAGCCGTACTCCAGCCAAATTTTGACATTAAAGCAGGCATAACTTTGCCGCTGAGTGCAATAATGGTCGTTACGTCATTAAGGATTTTTCCCAAATATAACACTCTGTATGCCCATCGTTTACTTATTGATTTTTCATCTTTTAACTGGTAAGCATCTGAAAAATCAGCCCCCAACGATGCAATGGCATTAAGCATTGCACAACTGGCCCCTACCCATTTCAGTTTCGGAAACGATTTATCATCTTTTTTTATGACATCCATCATCTTACTGACAATATCAACCGCACCTCCCGTGGTGGCGAATCCTGCAGCGACCAGTTTGGCATAACTGGAAAAGTCATCACGTTTAAAATGATCTGCCTGGTTATATAGCTCCGCCATATTAAAAAAGAGCACCAGGAAATTGATACTTGTCGCACGATAAGCATTTTTTTTCGCTCCCTTGATACTGAATTCCGCAGTCGCCTTTTCCAGATCGGAGAACCGCACCTGAGCGACTTTTAAGCGCCCTGACACTCTGTTTTTCTGAGGATTAACAAAGAGAATTTCGTTTACATAGTAACTACGCTCAGTCGCCCAGCCAAAATATTTACTAGAGAAAGATTTTATTTCAGCTATTGTTTTACCTGCTGAAAGAGAACAGAGCGTTTTAACGACAAGATCGTTTATGGTGTCCAATTTTGGTCCCACACCCGAAACCGAGAATAATCGTGAACCCAGCGTTGCCATATGTTGGTCAACTTGATACAACACTCGCTTTGACCAGACTGGATCATTTCCAAGTGGCTCATCCAGCGCAGCTGTTGCTTTACTAAATCCTTCGAATAATTTAACCAGGTCGCCGGATTTTGACTCAAAAAATGCTAATAAACTTTGTTCTGTGACCTGCTGACTCACTCCTTTGCGTACTCTGGCAAGCAAGGATTCGGCAACAGTCATTAACTCAGGTGCATTATAAAAATGTGTACGCCAGACAAGGTTATTTTCATCAGCAGTTGAGTAATCTTTTATCCAGTCATCGAGTAAACTCACACCAGATTTCGCCGCACCTAACCCAGACATCGCAAAAGCCGCAATTTCACGAAAGTGCAAATTATCCTGTGAAAGATCAGAATAAAAGTCCTGCAGTGTACGAATAAAACATGGAGATTTAAGCCATTGACAGCGGAAAGCAATTATCACTTCGAGTTGTTTATCGATTTTTTGTGTCAGGACCTCACTACAATTAATAAACGAATCCAGGCTCTCTTGCTTTATCTTTCTTTTATATCTGCGCAGGTTATTTGCCACCCGCGACCTTTTCAGATTCTGCTCCTGTCTTTTCTTCGCCTGACGCTCAAATTCTTCCCGGCTTAAAACATCCGTATTGCCTTTCCGTCCCTCGTTCCAGACATACATTCCATATGCGTAATCAATATCGCGAGATGTTGAAAGTGAACCACCCAATGCCGCGAGCTGCTCTTCCACATTCTGCTCAGCACTCTTTTTTATAATCTCCTTAACACCATTTATCAGATTCTGGGTACAGAACTCCAGAGCGCGTTCATCACCGAATATCTTCGCCATCGCCAGGACATCGTTTGTCCATCCCGTCAGCTCATGCGTTATCCCTGTTG
>NZ_JAHLRC010000238.1:0-2300 GCF_018919545.1 Citrobacter sp. S46_ASV_140 | reverse complement strand
ACAGTACGCTGGTCAGCGATGACCTGCGAGTAAACTGCCCTTCTGCCTGAGCTATCTGTGCGGTGTCGCCCGGGATGGCGACAAAGATCTTGCCATCGCTCAATGTCAATTATAGGATTAGCAATCATTATCATTAAGATTAACATCCTTATATCGACATGGCTTATCGTTCCGCACCGATCGTTGAAGATGTCATCTGGCGTAGCCCTCTGCCTGCAAAGATACCCTCGCTGGCTGCTGCCGTACGCGCAACGATAGCCAACACCCGTGAGCACCTGCTGGACTTCATTCGTCTTGACGAAACACCCGTGCCAGGTGCGATGACGCTACATGAATGGACGCAATCAACGACACTAAGTTCATTGCTGGCTGTCTATTCAGACCATATTTATCGCAATCAGCCCACGCTGCCACGCGAAAATAAGCCGCTGATTTCTCTCTGGGCGCAGTGGTATATCGGCCTGATGATGCCTCCGCTCATGGTGGCCCTGCTGACGCAAAAAGAGGCCATCGACGTCTCTCCTGAACACATGCACGTAGAATTCCACGAAACAGGCCGTGCTGCCTGCTTCTGGATCGACGTGCATCAGGATCACCAGGTCACGGCCCAGTCTCCTCAGCAACGCATGGAAACACTGATTCTCTCGGCGCTGACGCCGGTTGTGCAGGCGCTGGAAGCGACGGGCGAGATCAATGCGAAGCTTATCTGGAGCAACACCGGATATTTAATTCACTGGTATTTAACGGAAATGAAGCCGTTATTAGGTGAAGAACTGCTGACCACACTGCGCCAGACCTGTTTTTTTGAGAAGCAACTCTCCTGCGGTCAGGATAATCCCCTGTGGCGTACCGTTGTTCCGCGCGAGGGACTGTTAGTGCGCAGAACCTGCTGCCAGCGCTATCGCCTGCCCGATGTCCAGCAATGCGGTGACTGCACGCTGAAGTAAGCGAGGAGCCGTAGCCCCTCGCCCGTCAGTTATGCAACCTGCTGATTTTCTTCTTCTATACGCTGTGCTTCTTCTTTTTCCTGCGCTAATAGCTGCTTTTCGTAAACCTTAAAGAATGGGAAGTAGATGACGGCAGACACCAGTGCCAGCAGGACAACCAGAATGGCCGCACGATAATCCCAGCCTAACGCCCATGCCGCGCCAACCGGTGCCGGGGCCGTCCAGGGAACCACTGAAATCACCCGCCCAATTAAATCCAGCTTCATCGCCGCCCAGGCCAGCACTGCGTTCACCATCGGGGCCAGCAGGAAGGGAATAAAGAACACTGGGTTCATGACAATCGGCGTACCGAAAATCACCGGTTCGTTAATATTAAAAATGCTCGGGACAACGCTCAAACGCCCGATCGATCGCAGATGGGCCGAGCGGCTACGCAGATAGCAAATCACCAGCCCCATCGTCGCGCCGGAACCTCCAACCACAATAAAGAACGTCCAGAACGCCTCCATAAAGATATGCGGTAAAGGCGCGCCCTGCGCCAGCGCCGACTGGTTCATCCCGAGATTGGTGAGCCAGAACATTTGCAGCATTCCCGACACAATTGCCGCGCCATGAATACCCGCAAACCACAGCAGATGGCCGATCAGCACCGCCAGCAGTATCGCTGGCAGAGAATCCGCTGCAGACACCAGTGGTTTAAAGATGGCCATGATGGCCTGCGGGATCAGCATGTCAAACTGCGACTGAATCACCAGACTCAGCGGGTACAGCGTCAGTACCACCACCAGCACAGGGATCAGCAGATCGAAGGAGTTTTTGATCATCGGCGGCACCTGATCGGGTAAACGAATGCCGATGTTGTGCGCCTTCAGGAAGCGCATCATTTCAACGCAGTAAATAGCCACCAGGATGGCAGTGAAAATCCCCGTACCGCCCAGGCTATCAACCGGCATAGTGCCTTTGGTTTTCGGTGCAGCAATCAGCAAAAAAGCCATGATCGATAGCATCGCGCACATGAAGGGATCTAGCTGATGTGACTTCACATAGTGCTTGCCCAGGTTATAAGCGATAGCCGCACATATGTAGACTGACATGATCCCCATCGTCATATCAAACGGTGTGAGGATTTGGCCTTCAAACTGTTTCGCCATATCCAGCCACGCACGTGCAAACCCCCAGGTGGTATCCGGCGAAAAAGGTGGATAGGCGAAAACCAGCAGAAACGAGCCTACGATCATAAAGGGCATCGCCGAAATAAACCCATCACGGATAGCCATCACATGACGTTGTGAAGAGATGCGCCCGGCAACAGGGCTGACGTAATTTTCAACGAAGCGGAAAATCACATTAAAC
>NZ_JAHLRC010000237.1:0-2334 GCF_018919545.1 Citrobacter sp. S46_ASV_140 | reverse complement strand
GAATATTGCTCACTTTTTTGCTGCTGATTGCCGTGTTGTTCGTTACCTGCTGCGTGTTGCTGACGCTGTATATGATCAAATCAGCATTAGGTATTGATGTGTTCCAAAATTTTCATGTGGGTATATGGGACTGGTGGTTAAGCCTGAAAAACCGCTAGCGTAAACAAACCTGTGGAGGGCGTCACTGCGATGAAGTGTAAATGGGTTTCTGCGCTGTTGTTGATGTCCTTTCCGTTGGCGGTTATGTCCGCATTAACGACCGTAACCCCCAAAGCATTAACGGGCCCGCTAACCAATCCGGGGATTGGCGTGGCAAGTTTTCATCAGGGGTACGGTGAAACGCTGGGTCTGGCGGATTATCCCAATACCGGATTTGAATACGAGCGACTTTACTGGCGAGAGCTGGAGCCTGTTGAAGGTCAGTATAATTTTGCGCTGGTGGATGATGCCTTCAAATACGCGGCAGCGCATCGTCCCGCGATGAATGTCGGGCTGCGCTTTATGGTGCTTGCCGATCCGGGGGATGGCACCAAAATTCCCGATTGGCTGATTAAAAAAGGCGTGAAAGGCAGCTGGACGCCCGATAATAAAACATTTATTCCGGATTTAAGCGACCCGCTGTTTATTGAGTACAGCCAGCGTCTGCTGAACGCATTCGGAAAACGCTACGACGGTAATGAGAATCTCGCTTTTGTGGATATCGGCATGGTGGGGGCCTGGGGGGAATGGCATAACAGCAATTTCCCTGATCTGAAACCACTGTTGGAGCAGTACACCACCGCGCAGTTAGACCGCTACGTCGCAATGCACTTTTCTGCCTTCCCTTCGACGCCGAAAATAATGTTGATGAGCGGTGGGCAAAGCCTGGCGAATGCGGTGGCGCGAGGGGCTGGATGGCGGGCGGATTGCTGGGGTGACCTGCGCGTATTTTCGGACTCCTGGAGCCATATGGCCGATGATTACCCGCAGCGATTACTGGCAGCACAGCAGAGCTATTCGGGGTTTAATGATGCCTGGAAACGTGCGCCGGTCAGTCTGGAAATCTGTTCATATATGCAGGACTGGAAGAACACCTTCCACTATACGCGTGCCGAAGTGCAGGGCATTTTTGACTGGGCGGTCAAGCAGCACGCCAGCACGATCAACCTGAAATCGAGAGCGATACCCAGCGATTATCGACCGATTGTTGATGATGCGCTGACCAAACTGGGCTATCGGTTTCGCTTAGCGTCTTTGAGCCATGAGTCCGTGTGGGACGGCGGTCAAACGTTGAGGTTGAACAGTACCTGGTATAACGAAGGTATCGCACCGATTTATCTGCCCTACACGCTGGCATTTCGTGTGGTGGATAGCGCCAATCAGGTGGTGGCGCAGGGGAATGCGGCGGATGATATACGACGTTGGCTCCCGGGCGTTTATCAGGTTAGCTACGCATTGCCCATGCCGGGTCGACTGGCGAAAGGGCAATACGCCATTGAGGTTTCTATGCTGGATAAATCCGGGGCGGCAAGAATTAGCTTTGCCAACGAAGGAAAGCAGAGCAGCGGCTGGTATCGCGTATCAACGATAACGGCACGCTAACCCGTCATGGCAACGAGCCAGAGGCTCAGGCTCGTTGCCGGGTACATCAGATGTTATAACCATTCGGGTTGTTTTTTTGCCAGTTCCAGGTGTCACGCATCATTTCATCAAGGTTGTAGATGGCCTTCCAGCCTAACTCTTTGTATGCCAGTGACGGGTCAGACCAACATTCGGCAATGTCGCCGGGCCTTCTGTCGACAAATTGATAGCTTATTTTTTTCTGCGCCGCTTTTTCAAACGCCTCAATCAGATTAATCACGGAATAACCGACCCCGGTACCGAGATTAATCACCTTGTAGGCTGCGCCTTTGTTCTGGCTATCCAGCGCGGCTAAATGGCCGGTCGCCAAATCCATGACGTGGATATAATCACGAACGCCGGTGCCGTCGGGGGTTGGATAGTCATTACCGTACACCGACACGGTTTTCAGCTTACCAATCGCAACCTGGGAGATGTACGGCACCAGGTTATTGGGGATACCGTTGGGATCCTCACCAATTCGACCCGATGGGTGGGCGCCGACTGGGTTGAAATAGCGCAGGCAGGTAATGCGGAAGTCGGGCTGCGCGCGGGAGAAATCGGCCAGAATCTGTTCGACCATTAATTTAGAGGTACCGTACGGATTGGTGGTACCCCCCGTACGCGATTGCTCGCTCAGCGGCACGCTTTCCGGATTACCGTATACCGTAGCAGATGAGCTAAAAATGAATCGATTAACGCCTGCGGCCAGCATCCCATCCAGTAAAACCAGCG
>NZ_JAHLRC010000236.1:0-2369 GCF_018919545.1 Citrobacter sp. S46_ASV_140 | reverse complement strand
GATCATGGGGCGTCTGGAGATTTACCCCATTCTGATCCTGTTCTCGCGCATGTTCTGGCGGGCGTAACGGAAACTCCGGCGCATTACGGCGCCGGGTTCACCAACATCTGTCCGATCGAGCCACGATCCGCCATTTCCAGCGTCTGACTGTTAAAGTAGAACGGGAAATGAGCCCAGGAAGGTTGTCCATAGTAGACCAGTAATTCAACCTGGCCGTCGACCCAGACGGTATCTTTCCAGCCCCGGTCTTCCGGGAACGGCATTGCGCCATTCACATTACGGATCAGGAACGAGACGCCTTCGATATGGAAAGACTGAGGCATATCCGCCCGTACCGTCCAGCGCTCCCAGGAGCCCTGCTGAGCGGTAATATCCATGCGGTTGACGTCCCACAGCTGACCGTTGATGCCGGGATCGTCATCCAGACTGATATCACGGCTGCGAATCGGTGAACCACTGAGGATTTCCGTTGGCAGCAGGCGCATTGGCAGACTGTCGGTCACCAGCGGCAGGAGACCGGTCGGGCGCAGCGTCAATACCAGCGTGGAGATGAGAATACTGGAAGGCTCAAAGAATCCGCGGATCCTGTCGACAATGCTGGCCGCCTCACCACAGGTGATAGAGACCTCATTTCCGTTAGTCATATCCACCAGGATCTCACGGCGCTCGCCAGGCGCCAGCGAGAGCTGCTTCACCGAAACGGGCGCAGGTAAAAAGCCCTGATCGCTGGAAATCACATGCAGCGCGCGGCCATCGCTCATTTGCAACTGGTAACGACGCGAGTTTGAAGCGTTCAGCAAACGCAAACGCACCCAGCCGCGAGAGACTTCGACATACGGGCTTTGCGCCCCGTTGACCAGCAGGGTATCACCGACAAAACCACCGCTGCCGGGTTCGCTGTACTCCGGCGTACCAAAGTTGTCCAGACGCTTGTCCTGGATAATGATCGGAAAATCATCCACGCCGTAGTGGTTGGGAATAGACAGTGATTTACTCACTTCATCTTCAATCAGCCACATCCCGGCAAGACCGTTATAAACCTGCTGGGCAGTACGATTTGGCGTATTGGCGTGATACCACAGCGTAGCGGCATTCTGACGAATCGGCAGCACAGGTGCCCAGTCTGCATTAGGGGACATCATGCGCGCCGGGCCGCCCATCAGCGGGCCTGGCACCTGTAATCCGGCGACAGTCATCGAGACATTTTCAGTCAGACGGTTGCTGTAGATAAGCTTGACGTCATCCCCTTTCCAGACGCGGATCGTCGGTCCCAGGTAGCGACCGTTAATCCCCCAGACAGGTGCGCGCGTGCCTTGCGTGAAGGACCAGTGGGCGCGTTGCAGCGTCATAAATAACGGCTGCCCCCGACGGGACTCCAGCAGCGGAGGTACGGGTAACGGTTGTTGCTGACCGGCAGCATTAGCCTTCAGCGGAACAGCACCTGCACACAGTGCGATCCCCGATGCCTGAATGAACTGACGCCGACTGAATGACATATAAACTCCATGAAAAACTGGCGATTAACACGCAGGAAATCTTTTCCTGTAACAAACCCGAATTGCGCGGATTAAACCTTACCGGCGGCTTCCCGCTCAGCAACTTCTTTATCGAGTTCTGCGATTTTTTGTTCCATCAGCGTACGGCAATGCGCTGCCAGTTCACGAACCTGATCTTTCCCAAAATGGCTAATATCTACCGGTGGCAACATCTCTACAATCGCCAGACCATTATTGAGTCGGTTGAGTTTTATCTTGTTCGAGGTAGTTGAAACGCACACCGGAATAACCGGGACACCCGCCGCAATCGCCGCATGAAACGCGCCGGTTTTAAACGGTAGCAGACCGCGACCACGGCTGCGCGTTCCTTCCGGGAACATCCAGATAGAAATACGACGTTTTTTGAAATGATTCACCACCGCCGCAATGGTGCTGTGCGCTTTGGTACGGTTGTTTCTGTCAATCAGCAGGTTGCCGGTTAACCAGTACAGCAGCCCGAAGAATGGGATCCACAACAGGCTTTTTTTACCTACCGTCACCGTCGGCGGCTGAACGATATTCGCAGCGGTAACCATGTCATAGTTGTTCTGATGATTACAAATATAGATAGCATTACCATAGTTCTGCGCGTCTGCCGGCATGCGGCACTCAACCTTCAGGCCATAAAGGGGAGCCAGGCGGCCAAACATATGACCGAACGTTGCGACGTGTTTTGGATTTCGTGGGCTGAACAGACAGTATATGCAACCGAAAATACAGACCAGAACGCAGTAAATAACAGTAATGATTAAACGAAAAATATATAGCATAACAACCTCTGAGGCCTAAGAGCCTGGCATTTTACGTCACCTGATTCATCACGCAGTATCAGGT
>NZ_JAHLRC010000235.1:0-2402 GCF_018919545.1 Citrobacter sp. S46_ASV_140 | reverse complement strand
TTGATAAACTGATCAACCAAATCATCGCGGCGCAAGGTGATAAAGCCAAACTAGTCCCACTCGGTCGGGCACTGGACAGGGTATTAACCTGGAACTACTACATGTTGCCGATGTGGTTTATGGCAGAGGATCGCATCGCCTGGTGGGATAAGTTTTCGCATCCAGCTATTCGCCCCATTTATACCATTGGTCTCGACAACTGGTGGTACGACGTTAACAAAGCGGCGAAACTGCCAGCAGCCAGACGGCAGGGAGAATAAATGGGCGCTTATCTGATTCGACGTCTGCTACTGGTGATCCCAACGCTTTGGGCCATCATCACCATCAACTTTTTTATCGTGCAGATTGCCCCCGGTGGTCCGGTTGAGCAGGCCGTCGCCGCCATTGAGTTCGGACAAAGCGGGGCATTACCCGGCGCGGGTAGTGAAGGCATTCGCGCCAGCCACGCGCAAACCGGCGTCGGCAATATCAGCGACAGTAATTACCGAGGCGGCCGTGGTCTTGACCCGGAAGTGATCGCCGAAATCACTCGCCGTTACGGGTTCGATAAGCCTATTCATGAGCGTTATTTCAAAATGCTCTGGGACTATATTCGTTTCGATTTCGGCGACAGCCTGTTTCGTAGCGCCTCAGTGCTGACGCTTATCAAAGACAGCCTGCCTGTTTCCGTCACGCTGGGGCTATGGAGTACGCTCATTATCTATCTGGTGTCGATACCGCTTGGGATCCGCAAAGCCGTTCACAACGGCAGCCGATTTGATGTCTGGAGCAGCGCATTCATTATTATTGGCTATGCCATACCGGCCTTTTTGTTTGCGATTTTACTGATCGTCTTTTTTGCCGGGGGCAGCTATTACGACCTGTTCCCGCTTCGCGGACTGGTTTCCGCCAATTTTGATTCCCTGCCCTGGTATCAGAAAGTGACCGACTACCTTTGGCATATTACCCTGCCAGTGCTGGCGACGGTGGTTGGGGGTTTTGCCGCGCTAACCATGCTGACCAAAAACTCATTTCTGGATGAGGTACGCAAACAGTATGTCGTCACCGCGCGCGCCAAAGGGGTCAGCGAGAAAAACATTCTGTGGAAACATGTGTTTCGCAATGCCATGTTGCTGGTAATCGCTGGCTTCCCGGCAACGTTTATCAGCATGTTTTTTACCGGTTCGCTGCTGATTGAAGTGATGTTTTCACTTAACGGTCTGGGACTACTGGGTTATGAATCCACCGTATCACGTGACTACCCGGTAATGTTTGGCACGCTCTATATCTTCACCCTGATCGGTCTGCTGCTGAATATCCTCAGCGACATCAGCTATACGCTGGTCGATCCCCGTATTGATTTTGAGGGACGCTAATGTCGCGATTAAGCCCCGTCAATCAGGCCCGCTGGGCGCGTTTTCGCCATAACCGTCGCGGCTATTGGTCGCTGTGGATTTTTCTACTGCTCTTCGGCCTTAGCCTGTGTTCAGAACTGATTGCCAATGATAAGCCGCTACTGGTGCGCTACGACAGTAGCTGGTATTTCCCCCTGTTCAAAAACTACAGTGAAAGCGACTTCGGCGGACCATTGGCGACCCAGGCTGATTATCAGGATCCGTGGTTACAGCAGCGCCTGGAAAACCGGGGCTGGATCCTGTGGGCGCCGATACGCTTTGGAGCCACCAGCATTAACTTTGCCACTGATAAGCCCTTCCCTTCCCCGCCTTCTGCACAAAACTGGCTGGGAACGGACGCCAACGGTGGTGATGTGCTGGCACGGATCCTCTACGGCACTCGTATTTCTGTCCTGTTTGGATTAATGCTAACCCTGTGCTCCAGCGTGATGGGGATCATGGCTGGCGCAATCCAGGGCTATTATGGCGGCAAGGTGGATCTGTGGGGGCAACGATTCATTGAGGTTTGGTCAGGTATGCCAACGCTGTTTTTGATCATACTGCTGTCGAGCGTGGTCCAGCCAAACTTCTGGTGGCTACTGGGCATTACCGTGCTGTTTGGCTGGATGAGCCTGGTTGGCGTGGTACGCGCGGAATTTTTACGTACCCGAAACTTTGATTACATTCGTGCCGCTCAGGCGCTTGGCGTGAGCGATCGCAGTATTATTCTGCGCCATATGCTGCCCAATGCGATGGTCGCCGCCCTGACCTTTTTACCGTTTATATTATGCGCCTCGATCACCACTCTGACCTCGCTGGATTTTCTTGGCTTCGGCTTACCGCTTGGATCGCCATCGCTGGGAGAACTCCTGTTACAGGGTAAAAACAACCTGCAGGCACCGTGGCTTGGTATCACCGCGTTCATCTCCGTTGCCCTGCTATTATCGCTACTGATATTTATTGGTGAAGCGGTACGCGACGCGTTCGATCCCAACAAGGCGATTTAAGATGACACAACCGCTATTAACT
>NZ_JAHLRC010000234.1:0-2415 GCF_018919545.1 Citrobacter sp. S46_ASV_140 | reverse complement strand
GGTACATGCGTTCACCAGGGTTAAATGGATCGGCGATAAAGCGGCTCGCGGTTAGATCCGCTCGCCCCAGGTATCCTTGCGCCAGTTGGATCCCCGTCAGATAGAGATCACCTGCCACGCCAAAGGGCACCGGGCGCATCATGGCGTCCAGGATCCGTAAACAGGTATTCCATACCGGATAGCCAATCGGCACGCTATTGCCCGTTACGGCAGCGAGATCGTCCCCCCAGGCCGGATACCAGCTCACATCGACTGCCGCTTCCGTTGGCCCGTATAAATTGTGCAGTGGCGCATGAGTCAACTGTTCCCATTCGCGGCATAAATCTGCAGGTAAGGCTTCGCCGCTGCAGAATACCCGTTTCAGCGAGGCACAGCTCTCCCGCGCGGTTTCCGGCGTCAGTGAAGCAACAAAAGCGGCCAGCATAGAGGGAACAAAGTGCGTGGTCGTCACCCCTGACTGCGCAAAGAACTGCTGCATCGCCAGCGGATCGCGGTGCGCTTCAGGTTCTGCCATGACCAGTTTTGCCCCGGCAATAAACGGCCAGAAAAACTCCCATACCGAGACGTCAAAACTGCACGGCGTTTTTTGCGCCACCACATCATCCGCGGTCAGTGGATAGTGATTTTGCATCCACAGCAAACGGTTAACGATGGCTGTTTGCCCAACCATCACCCCTTTTGGTCTGCCGGTAGAACCGGAAGTAAAAATAATATAGGCCGTATGATTAGGTTGAGATAGCGCCAGCGGTGCAGCATCCTCTTCTGGCAGCGGCGCGTTGTAGCACAGACTTTCCAGCTCCGGAATATCGCTAAAGCGCGCCAGTTGCTCTTCGGTCGCGATCAACAATTTTGGCTTCGCGTCTTCGAGCATCATCCGCAGGCGATCGTCCGGGTATCCGGTATCCAATGGCAGCCAGGCGGCTCCCGCCTCAACAATACCGTGCAGCGCCAGCGTGAGGAACACGGAACGCGGTAATGCCACGGCAACGCTGTCACCAGGCTGTACGCCACGTTCGCGCAGGCGGCGCGCCAGCGCCACAACCTGTTGGCGCATTTCACGATAGCTAAACTGATAGCGGGCATCAGCCAGCGCCGGGGCATCCGGCGTTTTATCGGCCTGCTGTGCCACCAGCGCACTCAGCGTGGTGGACGGGATCGCCACGGTCGTGTCGTTAATCTTCGCCAGCCGCTCATGTTCTGTCGGCAACAGCATCCCGGCATCGCCGCAGCATAGCGACGGATTGTCGGCAAACTGCGCGATAAGCGCGGTTAAACGTGATGCATGTTGCGCCAGCGTCGTGGCATCGTAGCGCTGTTTATTGGCCAGGATTTCAATACTCAGCCCGCCGTTTTCATCCGGGAACAGCGCCAGCTCCAGATCGTTCACCGGACCTGTCGCCAACGTATGGGTTTGCGCCTGAACGCCAGGAATATTCAGTTGATAGTCGAATATTTTCACGTTCAGTACCGGGCCAAACAGCGGTTCGGCACCGGCTGCGCGCCCGCTGTCGCGAACAATTTGCTCAGCATCATATCGCTGATGTCGGCGCATTTTCTTCAACTGTGCGGCCAGTCGTTGGGCAAGTGCAGGCAAGCTTTCTGCCGCATTCAACTGCACGCCAAATGGCAGGACGTTTAAAACCGGTCCGGTGGACGTGAGCGCCGCCGACCCCATACGCCGCATAAAGATAAACCCGGCGGCATATTCCATTCGGCTGCATAAACGTCCGAGCCACAACGCCACCAGCGCAAGGGCCAGATCCGCACGCTGAACGTCTGGCATACGTGCCGCAAGCCGGCGAAACTCCCCTTCAGGCGCGGTTAACTTCAGACGAATAATATCCGCGCTGGCCGACCGCCCTGGCAGGGGTTTGTTAGACAGCGAAGCCGGAGGTGGGAGTTGCTTTCGCTGCTCGGTCCAGAAGGCGCCGTCGCGTTGCCAGGCATCGCTTTGCCGATACTGTTGATACTCTTCCACCACCTCAGAAAATGGCGTAAAAGGTGATTCCGGCGTGGGCTCGCCATGCAGCCATGCGCGGTAAATTGCGGCTATCTGGCGGGTAATGGCAGGGAAACTGAAGCCATCAACCAGCAGATGATGATAACGCTGATACCAATACCAACGCTTTTCTCCCACCTGAATGAGCAGGTGAAAAACCAGCGGCTTAGTGCCATCAGCACGGATGTCCTGCTGCAGGTCTGCCTGCATCAAGGCGCGCGCTGCCGCATGCGGATCGGATTTTTCGCGCAGATCGATAATTTCTGGTGGCGCAAAGGCAAGCGCAGAGTCTACCCATTGCCAGACCTCGCCGTTATCTTCGCTAAACCGCATCCTTAGAGTATCGGCCTGCTGCAGACCCGCCACTACCGCTTTCGCCAGCAACGGTGCGTCCAGTTCGCCGGTTAATTCTACGT
>NZ_JAHLRC010000233.1:0-2461 GCF_018919545.1 Citrobacter sp. S46_ASV_140 | reverse complement strand
GCCGGGTTCATCAGGATCCCCAGCAGATACAGCAGTTCTTCTGCTGTCCCTACGCCGCCTGGGAAGATGATTATACCGTGGGCGATACGCACGAACGCTTCCAGACGTTTTTCAATGTCCGGCATGATGATCAGTTCGTTAACCAGCGGGTTAGGCGGCTCAGCGGCAATGATTGACGGTTCGGTCATACCGATAAAGCGGCTGTCTTTGTATCGTTGCTGGGCGTGACCGACCGCAGCGCCTTTCATTGGCGCTTCCATCGCCCCCGGACCACAGCCGGTACAGATGTTCAGTTCGCGCAGGCCCAACTGGGTACCAACGCGACGGGCGTACAGGTACTCATTTTCGTTGATTGAGTGACCCCCCCAGCAGACGACCATGTTCGGCGCTTCACCCACGTGTAGCGCCCGGGCATTGCGCAGGATCGAGAATACCAGGTTGGTAATATGCACCGAGCTTTCAAGATCCAGATGCTGAAAGCGACCGGCGTTATGGATCTGGCCATTGACGAACAGAATGTCGCGCAGCACAGCAAACAGGTTGGCCTGCAGTGCGCGAATAATGCGTCCATCAACAAACGCATCTTCAGGCGGGTTGATCAGTTCCAGCTTCACGCCCCGTTCGCGGCGCAGCACGTTAATGTCGAAACTTTCAAAGCGTGACAGCAGCTCTTTGCTGTTGTCGGTCAAACTGCCGGAGTTCAGAACGGCAAGCGAACAGTTACGAAACAGTTGATACAGGTCGCTGCTGGCCGTGCGTTTAAGCATATCGACTTCCAGCTGCGACAACATGTCCATTGAGCCAAGCGGGCTAATATGTGTAATCAAGTAAACTCCTTATGGGACGCAACACGTCATTCCCTGTTGATTACAATAGCCCTGGCTTATGACCTTTCACAACCTTGCGCGCGGAATCCGGCACGCAAAATTGAGAAAAAAGATTACTGACGTACCAGGCGCCCCGTTGCTGGGGTGAAATCGGTGTTGGTGCGCCATGGGTTAATGTCCAGGCCGCCACGTCGCGTGTAGCGTGCGTAAACGCTCAGTTTCTCCGGCTGGCAGAAGCGCAGAATGTCATTGAAAATGCGTTCCACGCACTGCTCGTGAAACTCATTATGGTGACGGAAGGAGACCAGATAACGCAGCAGCTTCTCGCGATCGATTTTCCGTCCGCGATACTGAATCTGTATGGAGCCCCAGTCCGGCTGGTGGGTGATCAAGCAGTTAGACTTCAGCAGATGGCTGACCAGCGTCTCTTCCACCGCTTTTTCACCGCCAACGGCATTTTCCAGATACTCTGTGCTGAACTGGTAGTTATCGATGACGATATCCTGATTGTCGATACAGGTGCCGTTAAAGTGGGCTATCGGTTGTCCTTCCAGTTCGTCAAGACGGTACAGCGCTACGCTGACATCACCCTGAGCACAAGTGCGCAGATCGTTTTCCAGCGTCTGGCGTACCGCATCCCAGGAATCAAAACGCGTCTGGTTAAAACTGTTCAGGTAAAGCTTAAAGCTTTTCGATTCGATCAGATTTACGCTGGTGTAATCCAGTTCTACATGACCGACCGCTACCTGCGGTAAACCGTTGGCATTCAGCCAAGACAGTTCATATAGCGTCCAGATATCGGCACCGTGAAAAGGCAGATTATCGGCCTGTAAATCCAGCGGGTCGCGGTTCAGGCTGCGTGGAACGCCCTGCAGCAGGCTGGCATCGTAATTGTCACGGTAATCTGTTGATTTACCGAGAGTCAGGCCGTCAAGCGCCTGATGATTTTCATAAGAGGACATGTTTCACCGTCATAAACCAGATACACTATGAGACAAGTGTATCCTGGCTTTTGTGAAGAGAGAAATCAGTGGACGAATTGACAGCGCAGGCGTTGACAGCCTTTACGACACGTTATTGCGACGCATGGTACGAAAAAAACAACAGCTGGCCCCTCAGCGATGAGCTGTATGGCGTACCTTCTCCGTGCATCATTTCTTCCACAGACGATGCGGTATTCTGGCAACCTCAGCCTTTTGTCGGCGAAAAAAACCTCAATGCGGTTGAACGCGCCTTTGATATCGTGATACAACCAGCCGTTCACGCTTTTTACACCACCCAGTTTGCCGGGGACATGCACGCGCAGTTTGCGGATGAAAAACTAACGCTGCTGCAAACCTGGAGCGAAGACGACTTCAGGCGCGTTCAGGAAAACCTGATTGGTCACCTGGTTACGCAAAAGCGCCTCAAGCTGTCGCCTACGCTTTTTATTGCCACCCAGGACAATGAGCTTGACGTTATTTCGGTGTGCAATCTCTCCGGTGAAGTGTGCAAAGAAACGCTGGGAACCCGTAAACGAACGGTACTGGCGGGCTCACTTGCGGAATTTCTCACTCAGCTTAAGCCAGTTCTGTAATCCAGATTGCCCTGAACCTTGTGAGAGATCTCTTACAAACCCTGTAGGACATTGCCAG
>NZ_JAHLRC010000232.1:0-2635 GCF_018919545.1 Citrobacter sp. S46_ASV_140 | reverse complement strand
GCCCAGGGTTTATCCTTTTTAACCAGATGATCGACAACAAAGAGCACGACTGCTGTAAAGGCAATACTTTGCAGTGAATTAAGATTCAGTACCGTTAATGAAAAAATGAATACTCCCCAGAACAGACCTACACATAGCAGGATATACCGCATCCCATCACGGCTGGGTGTCACCGTCTCGTTTTCAGCGATTACCGTCACTTTTGCGCTTTGGTTGAACAAGATACTGAATAAAAAGAGAGGGATACCCACCAGCATCGCCTTAAGATGCGGTACGTCAGGCATTGCCGCCCAAACGGCAGCAGCGCCGATGGTGGTTGGCATCAGTACCATCGTAATGCATACGGTGCGCGTAATAATCTTTGCCAGGTTGAATCTTGGCCCAATAACTGACTTGAGGCCATCGAGCAGCAATGATATTGCCCCCAGACTCATTGGCCATGTTAAGAACGCCGTCAATAACGTAACCCCAAAAGTCATGTTCGATGTTTTTCTACGCGAAAAATATCCTCCCAGAACAGCTGTAAAATTAAGAGAGGCCATGACTTGTCGTAATAAGGCAATACCAACAAGCAGTAAAATCACATCAAAATATCGCGAAAAAATTGCAGGGAGCGCAATGCCTTTCAGGTTGTTTGTAGCAAGAAGAAACATCATCGAGCAGAGAAAAATAATCACACCACTTCTGGCGGATGATTTTTTTGACCAGAAAGCAAATGTCGATGCGAAGTAGAGCACGGCGGTAACTCCCGCAATAGCCGACATCGCCGCATGTTTATCCGTCAACGCACAAGCGAACAGAAATACCAGCAATGATGTTATCGCTAACGCAGGTTGCAATGATTGCCACGCCTTGCCACGGGCCTGGATTTGCTCAGTCTGCATTTATCGCTACCTCTGGCTGTGCCTGCCGCACCATCATTTGATGATACATATCTGCGACACAACGGCCTGCATCAACCAGGAATCTTGAATTAACCAGCGGACGTGGCAGGACGTAGGTGTAAAAATTCGCGCCTTCCGCAGGATTGCCCAGCACCCAAAAAGCCGTCTGCGCTTCCCCCATGCGATTAATAGGATGCTGGCATTGATCGATATCCAGCCCACCCGGGTGATACCCCTCATTCATAAATGGACGAACAATACCATTGGCTGTCATATTTCTGATTAACGGTGAAGCGTCATGTAGTGGCGAAAAACTGGCAATTTTCGCCTTGATTAAAACATCAGCCTGAATCTCAGTACTCTCTTCTTTAAAAGGTGAGTGAACTTCGAATTTTCCTTCGCAGTCGTTCAATACTAACCTTGAATCTTTACCACCGGCCAGACTCACCACATTCGCTTCCATTAATGCTAATAGTTGTTCATTTCTTAACTTCGGCGGGCCAACGGCAATGCGGTTAAAAATAGGATTAAAATGCTCAAGGAAATACTGATGTGACCGCGATTCAAGCCCTGAATTATCAATCGCTTCTCGTAAAATATCCCTGACATCACGAATAATGTCTGTCGCCGCTTTGATCGGGCCATGGACATTGCCCTCCTCAGACTCCTGGAGATCTTTACGCAGGAAATACATAAACCATTGAGTATAATCCTTTAAACTCAGATATTCCTGCGATTGATGTGGATAAAGCACACTGTCAATTACCGCGATGTCTTCAGCGCTCGGTTCATAAGAGCCAGCATCTAACCACTGCCCATTTAGGGTTGAACGATAGGCATAACACATTTCTTTATGCAGTAAGGGGAAAACTTGTTCAAGAAAATCGATTTTTGAAGATCCTTTCTCAAACACATTTTTCACCCGCAATTCTCTGATAGCCATTGCCGTTAAGAAGCGTGGGGAGTACTGCCCAGAAACGCCTTTTTGATTCGCGCCGCGACTGCTAAAAGGTAGAGCCTTACGTGAATAGATAAAAATACCCGGTTCTTTTCCGGAAGGATGATAGCGAAGCTCACCCTCTTCCCGGCTAAATTTTCCACCCCTGCCGATAGTGAGTTGCGAAATGACATCATAGGCAGTCAGACCAATACCCTGAACAATCACATTTGATTCCGCTGTTATTTTATTCAAATTATTTATTGGATAAGGAGTCGAATAGTAGTCCAGGCGTTCATTTTTCTTATAATTATTGGCAATAAATCGTTCAACAAGATGATCGTCAAACGTTTTGGCGTTGTCGCTGTGACCAGTGGTTAAATAGACGTAATCGGCCACCACACGCTGACTGTCTTCCAAGACAATAATAGACTTCGCATCGTCCTGAATCAGAATGTTGTTGGCCTGCTGATTTATCTGTGTAACCGAGATATTGTCAGGCAAACTTTTGATAATTTCGTGATAAAACCAATTTAAGTATTCACCTAATAATCGACGAGGTAAATAATCGTTGGCGTCAATTGGTTTGCCAGCCACGTCTTTTAAATAACGGTCATCAACATTTTTATAGCCCTGCTCATTAGCCCACTGATGAAAACATGGCCCTGAACGGAAAGATCCGGCATTTTTTACCGTCGCATCACCAAATAATGTTATCTGGCAAGCAACGGTGTTAACCAATAAATGGTCGGGCTGCGATAAACTGTGCGCACCTACACCCATCGCATTTTTATCAACGATAACAATATTAATA
>NZ_JAHLRC010000231.1:0-2797 GCF_018919545.1 Citrobacter sp. S46_ASV_140 | reverse complement strand
TAATAAGACCATGCGTTAACTGCACATTCTGGCGCATACGACCAGGATTGATGACCAGCGTTCGCGTCAACTCTTCGGCTCGCATCACAATCTCAGCCATTAGCTCCATACTCTCCTGAATATTACCGTCAAAGATAAAGTAAGCGGAGCTGTCTGCTTCGAAGGGACGTGGGCTGACATACAGGCAGGAGGTCATTACTGAGTACAATTTCTGCGCGTTGGCGATGATCCCCTTCGCCAGTTTAGGATTCACTTTTTGCGGCATGGTGCTGCTGCCAACGGTGCCTTTAGAAAAGGCTTCTGAAACTTCGGCAAACTCTTCGCTTGAGGTCTGATAAACCTCTTCGGCTATTTTGTGTAACGTCGTCGCCAGCAGGCACAAATTACTGATGTATTCAGTGCGGTAAATGCGCGAGTTGCGGGAGGGAATCGCCATTGAATGCATTCCCAGCTTTTGGGCAACGCTATCCTGAACCCGGCGGCCGGTTTCACCGGTCGCGTGGAAGGCGCCCACGGCTCCCCCCATCATCACGGTAAAGACGCGTTTTTCCGCTTCCCGCATGCGCTGCTGGGCGCTCAGTAACTCATCAATCCAAACGGCGGCTTTATAGCCCCAGGTGATGGGCAGCGCGTGCTTACCGTGGGTACGTCCGGCCATAATCGTTGCTTTATGGTCAGATGCCATCTTTGCCAGGTTACGCAGAATATCGTCCACAAAACCCTGCATGATGGTATCGAACTGCTTTGCCAGATAAAGCTGTGCTGTTTGCTGAATATTCTGCGTGGTGACGCCGTAATGCACGTATTTTCCGCTTTCACTGTCACAGGCTTTGACCAGCACTTTGATGACCGGAACGAAGCCGTGACCAATCTCGCGCAGCAGGCGTTCCATTTCCGTCAGGTCAATCTTATCCACGTGGCAGTTAGCGGTAATATTGACTGCGGCGCTGGCGGGGATCATGCCGTGTCCGGCCTGTGCCTGAGCCAGGGCGGCTTCAACATCGAGCCATGACTGTACCCGCGCTGGCTGTGCGAGCAGAGATTTCATTCCTCGATCGTCGATCGTTTTGCTTTTTGAATCATACAGTGCACGCATTACTATCTCCTTGAATTTATTTCGCACCGACGAGGCGGTCGTCTACCGCGTTACGGACAAATTCTACGTGTGGGCCGAATACCACATGAACATGGTTGCTGGAGGGGATAAAGGTTCCCAGCGAGCCAGATTCTTTAAGAATGGTCATGTCCATTTTTTTCTGATCTTTCAAATCAATACGTAACCGTGAAACGCAGTTTTCAACGCGCTTGATATTGTCTGTCCCGCCCAGCCCCTGAATCACCAGTTCGGCGACTTTGTCGTACTCTTTATTGTTCAGTAAGGTGCTGTCAGCGATTTCACTCTCGCGGCCCGGGGTCTTAATATCAAATTTACCGATCGCAAAGCGGAAGACGAAATAGAAGACAACAAAGTTAATCACGCCGAGGATAATTAAATTAATCCATTGGGTGTGTTCATACATCAAACCGAAAATACCAAAATCAAAAATGGTGCCGCGAATATAGCCGATGGAGACTTCCAGTAATTGCAGTGGAATGGTCAATAAGCCACAGAGTACCGCATAGACAATAAAGAGTTTTGGCGCGATAAACAGGAAGGAAAACTCCAGCGGTTCGGTAATATTCCCCAGCATGGCGGTCAGCACCACGGTCAGGATCATCCCTTTGGCAAATTTCTTATTCTTGAAATAGGCCATGTGGTACATCGCCAGACCAATCGCCGGAACGCGGAACAGCGTCGTGAGCATTTGTGATGAGGCAAGATAGCTGGTGAGCGTCGGCATATACTCTTTCCAGGCCGGATGGGTGGGACCAAGCTCAAACAGGATTTTATTGATAGCGGGCAAAATACCAACATAGGTCTGCCCGTCAATCAGGTACGTACCGCCTGCCGCGGTGAAACGCACGGTGGAACTGAGGACGTGATGCAGGCCAAACGGGATTAGCAGGCGATTGAGCGTCATATAAATACCTGCACCAATGTTGGGCGCCATCATTATGGTTGATATGGCGCGCATACCTGCGGTAAACAGATCCCAGATAAAAGGAATGATCAAGCCGACGGGAATGGAAAAAGCAATGGCTAAGATCGCGACGGATTTTTTACCGCTGAAAAAGGCGAAAGCGAGAGGTAATTGCAGCCGGTAAAAACGGTCGGTTATTTTAGCTGCCAGCAGCCCGGCAATAATACCGCCCAGCGCTTCGATTTTCAGCGTCTGAATACCTAATACCATTCCCTGTCCGACGAAAGCCATATCCTCTTTCGCCAGCGTACCCGCCAGCTTAAGATGCACATGCATAGCGATAAGCAGAGTCAGGTAAGCCACGACGGACGCAAATACAGCAATCCCTTTTTCTTTTTTAGACATACCGTAGGCGACACCCATCGCGAACAGTAAAGGAATATTATTAAAAACGACGCTGCTGATTAATCCCAGAGAAGAGAGAATCGCTCTGAAAATTTCATTGCCCAGAAAGGGGAGTTTATCAATCATATAGCTCTGCCCTAACGCAGCGCTAATTCCCATGACCATCCCCACAGGCGCCAGTACGGCGATCGGTAATAATAGCGATCGACCGAATGTCTGAATTTCATTCTTAAAATTAGCATTCATAAGTTAATCCTGACGTGAATTCTCTTGAGGATAAGATACGTTCAGGAGATTTTTGCTCAAGGGCAAATAGTGAAAAATAAAAAGCGCAGGATTTGACCATAAAAAAGCAGCCTGCAGGCTAATGC
>NZ_JAHLRC010000230.1:0-2806 GCF_018919545.1 Citrobacter sp. S46_ASV_140 | reverse complement strand
GGTATAAAACAGCGGCCCGAGAATGTTACCGCCGGCCGCCAGGGCCATGCCGATGCTGAGCAGGATAGGGATCAGCATGCCAGGGATCATTGAATCGCCGATCCCGGCAATAGGGCCCATCAGGCCAACCTTCAGGGTATTGATGGTCTCCCCATCGATCGGCTCACCGTTCGCTTTTTTCTCCTCCAGCCCTAGCACCATACCGTTTACGATCGCGCCTATCTGGGGTTCCGTATTATAGAACGAGGCATGACGGCGCAGCATTTCAGTACGTTGGGCTGCGTCGGGATAGAGCTTTTTCGCCACCGGAAGCATACTCAAACAAAAGCCAAAAGATTCCAGACGTTCAAAACTCATCGATGACAAGTTGTGCATCATCCATGCGCGCCAGCAGCGGCGAAGATCTTTACGCGTAAGTGTACGTTCTTCCATCAGAATTCATCCTCCTCATCATCGGCTACCGACTTTGCATTCGCGGCCTGCGGCGGTTCCGGTTTGTAGTTGTAATGGATCAACGCCAACAGCGAACCGACGATCACCAGCGCGACCATGTTGAGTTTTAAAAATACGATGCAGACAAAACCGACGAGGAAGTAGATCAGCATGGTGTAGTTTTTGATGATCTGCTTCAGCAAAATCGCGATCCCGACGGCGGGTAAAATGCCGCCCAGTACGTTCATCGTTGACAGAACTATTTTCGGCAAGCTGTCCATAAAACCGCTGATGTATTGCGCGCCGAAGTAAACCGCAATAAAAGTTGGTACAAAACGCAGGACAAAGTTTGTCACCTGTGGCCAGATGGCGCTGTTCAGGTAAATACCGCGTTCGTCACCCCGTTCCAGCGCCACATCTGCCCGGTGATTCCAGAAGGAGTTCAGTACCATCATCGCGTTAAACAAAATGGTTCCGGCGATACCGATGGTCGCAGCCAGCGCGACCGCGACCTCGGGGCCTTTTCCTGAAAGGATCCCTAAAGCGATTGCGGGGTAAGCAACAAAGTTGAGATCGGCCGGCATCGAACCGCCAGGCGTTACCATCGCGATATATACCGCCTGAACCGCGACGCCAATCATGATCCCGGTTTTAATGTCGCCGAGAATAATCCCGACCAGCATTCCGGAAATCAGCGGGCGGGTGATCAGATACCAGCCGCCGGTCAGCCCCAGAAGCCAGGGACTGCTGAGGGCGCCGAGATAGCAAAGTATGCCAATCAACGTAGCTTCGATAATCATCGTGCGCTCCTTATTTCAGCTTCTGACGTGCGTCCTGCCAGCTGTAGCAACTGGCATCAGGAACCAGGCGAAACTCAACCAGGTGCCCATGTTGCGTCAGCCAGTCAAAGGCGGCAATTTCATCCCCGTTGACCGACTGATTCGGGCCGATGGTGGTGGTATCAGCACGCGCGCTCATCGGACCTACATTAATCTTGCCGTTGGCATTTTTCAGGCTGATACCTGCTTCTTCAATGCGTTTGAGCGTGACGGGTGATTTGCCAATGACGAAATAACGTTTCTCGCTGGCAATGACTTTTGGCAATTTTTCAATCGCGGTGGCCGTATCAAACAACCAAACTTTGGTGTCCTGTACGGCGCCTTTCATCACCGAAGAGAGCAAAGGGTCGGCCGCGACGGCGTCGTCTATAGCGACGATCCCATCACAGGGCAGCTCTTTGGCCCAACGTGTCACGAGCTGCCCATGGATTACGCGGTCATCGATACGTACAAAAGAAATACTCATAGTGTTTTCCTTTAAAAATCGTCGGACTGAACGGATAAAACCGGGGCGGCTTTAATCAGTGTGGGTATCGTCAGCGCCAACAGCTCGACGGCTGCGGCGTGAACATCCGTTAAATGGCAAATATCCTCGCTTTGTAACAGCATCGGGAAATTGACCCCCGCTACGACGGCAACGGGAGGAACCGTTTGTGAAGAAAAAGCATGATGGCAGGCGACATTCCACGGCGTACCGCTTTGCATGTCACACAGCACCAGTACGCCGTCAGCGTCTTTTCCGGCACTGGTGAGAACCTGAGAGAACGTCTCTTTAAACCCTTCGATACCTGCCTGTTCACTCAGCGTGACGGGGTAAACATGCGGTAATTCTCCATAAACCATACGACCGCTGGCGAGAAGCGCGTCCGCCAGGGGACCATGGGTGGCAACAATTACGTTAATCATGTGCTTATCCTCTAACCCAGGCTTTAATCGTGGCGAGCTGTTGACCGATGCCTTTGCCAAACGGCGAAATACGATATTCTCCGACGGCGGCAGGGATGATAAAGGTCTCTGCATAGTTGACGACAAACGGGGGAAACGCACCGCTCGGGCTTTCAACAACGGCCTGCGCACCTTCGACCAGGTTCAGGACGTTGACGCCGCCATGGGTATGGTGAGTGACCGGTGCCGTAAACCAATGGCGACGCGTTTCGATAAATTCGCGTTCGTGCATTCCGGTTCTTTCTTCCCGCCAACCCTCTCCTTCAGCCAGGGGTTCAATACGGTTGACGAGGTTGTCGTGCACCCATTGCGTGTCGCGCTGCCAGTCAATAACCTGCTGACCGTGATCCAGATGCACCGGACGCGGTAAGCCGTCTAACCCTAAGCGGCCCCAATCCCACAGCTTGAAGGTGAAGATATAGGGCGTTGCGCTGATCTCCAGCACCATGGTTCCTGCACCCGAACAGTGTACGGTTCCGGCGGGGATCAGGAAGTGATCGTGTTTATGTGCGGGGATCTGGTTAACGAATCGTTCATCATCAAAGGTTTTTTCGCCACGACCCGCGGCCCGGAGGTCGTCGAGCATATCC